>CANPZX010000015.1 GCA_947589195.1 uncultured Bacilli bacterium
CTTGAACCTCCGACCTCACGCTTATCAGGCGTGCGCTCTAACCAGCTGAGCTACAATCCCATAACATTATTTGGTGTCCCCTCAGGGATTCGAACCCTGGACCCACTGATTAAGAGTCAGTTGCTCTACCAGCTGAGCTAAGGAGACATCTCTTAAAGCTCTTTAATTATATCATATTTTACCTAAAAGGCAATAGTAAATTTAATATTTTTTAATTTTTCGTTAATTTTTTCTCTAACCATTAATCCTAAATAACTTATTATCTATCAATTTCTTCATTTTGAATTACTTTTAAAGGATTATCATAAGTAAGTCTCCTAAACTCCTTTTCTCCCACCATTTTCTTTATTTTATCATATCCTTTATTAATTAATGCAACTTGTCTTAAAGAATGAATATCACTTCCCAAAAAAGAAACATATCCATTCTTTAACATATATTTAAAAATCGTTTTCGCTCTATTTCCATACATATTAACTATACTACCAACATTACATTGAAATAAACAACCATAGTTAATAAACTCATCTATAAGTGATCTATCTTCCTTTATAAATTCATATCGCTCTGGATGAGCTATTATCGGTACTATCCCATTTTTAATCAATTTAGATAAGCTAAAAAATATATCTTGTGAAATATAATGCATTGGTAATTCAACTAACATATAACGTGTATTATTAATAGTTGTTAATTTTTTTTCTTTCTGATACTTTAAAATATCATCAAATATATAAACCTCATTTCCTAAATAAAAATCAATATCTTTTACTTTATCTTTTAATTTTTCTAATCTTTCTTCTCTTTCTAAAACAGTTTTATCAAATTTACTATTTACAATATAATGTGTTGTAAGAACAATTCCCTTTACTCCCAATTTTTCTAAAGCTAAAACCAAATCAACACTTTCCTCTATTGTACTAGCTCCATCATCTACTCCATATAAAACATGATTATGAATATCAATAATATCTCTAGTAGTAGCCATAATACTTCTCGTCACTAGATCTTTCATCTTTATTTAATATTACCCCCAAAATTTTAGCATTAGCATTATCTAATTGTTCTTTAGTTTCTTTTAAAAGATGCATTGGTGTATATTTTTTAGTTGCTACAATTAGTACTCCATCAACCAAATTACTTAATATCAATGAATCTGTTAAATGACTATTAATCGGTGCACTATCAAAAATTACAACACTATACATTTTCTTTAAATTAGCAATAATTTCTTTATTAACATATGACTCTAATAACTCAGAAGTTGTCGCACACTTTCCTCCTCGATATAATAAATCTAAATTTTTAATTTTAGTTTTATTAATAAAGGATTTTATCAAAGTTTGAAAATCTGTATTAGTATCATGATACATAACTAAATCCGTATAACCAGGTGATGGAACACCCGCAAAAATTGAATGCAATCTTCCTTTTCTTAAATCACAATCAACTAATAATACACTCTCCCCTGCTTGAGCCAAAGAAATAGCTAAATTAGCGGCAAAAATACTTTTTCCTTCACTTGCTAAAGCTGAAGTTATTAAAATTGTTTTAAGCTTTTTATCCGTCATTAAAAACTTAACATTTGATCTAATATTCCTAATTGTTTCACTAAATACACTTTTAGGATCCTTAATTACTTGAATTTCATTTTTAATATTCTTATCTGATAACTTAGGTAATTCTCCTAAAACACTCAATTTTACTTTTTCTACAACATCTCTTTTTTGCTTAATAGTATCATCAAAAATAAACATTACAAAAATAATTCCACAACCTAAAATTAATCCTGCCATTCCAGCCAATATAGATTGTTTAGTCGGACTAATATTACTAGGATTATCATCAAAAGTTGCCTCATCAACAATACTAACATTCTCTAATTTATAAATATTAATAATCTCTTTCTTAAAAGTATTAGCTATTTCTCTTGCAATACTTTGAGCTAATTCTGGAGATGTATAACTAACTTTAATATCAATTAATTCTGTATCATTAACACTAGCTACACTTACCATTTGTTTTAAAGCATTATAACTTAAATCTAAATCTAAAGTTTCATTTACTTTATCTAATATTAATCTACTCTTAATTATCTCTCTATAAGTTGATATTAAATTTTTATTTAAAGATATATCATTTTGGGTTATAGTCTCCCCTGAAACTCGAGCAAGTACCAAAGTCGTATGAGAATCATAAAGAGGAGTAAGAATAAAATTTATATAAACTATCACTCCAATTATAAATACAAGCATCAATGTAATAACAATCCACACTTTCTTACAAAAATAAGCTAAAAGATCCATTAAATCTATTTCTTCCATATTCTAAACTCCTATCATACTAATTATACCTTTTAATTTAAATACTGTCAATCAACTAAAAATTAATTATTTCTAAATTGACAAGCACTAATAATTGTTAAAACAATACCCCCAAAAATACTAATAATACCCCTAAAATTCAATGTTTTTAAAATATCATTTAAGATAACTCTCAAAAGGTTTGATATCGCTTTATTCAAAATAAATAAATTAGCTAAATCTACTCCTAAATTAAACCATATCTTTATTCCTACTAAAATAATACCTAAAGTTAAAAGCGCAACTCCCAAATACTTTAAAAATCCTTTAAATTTATTTAACAAAAGTAAAATACCAAGTATAATTCCTATACATACTCCAATAACTATTTTCGCCGGAACTATTAATTTATTCACTATAATTATAAGTTTAGGTATATCTCTTATTAAACCTACAAATGCATCATAAAGAACAATCGTTGCATAATTAGATACTAAATTATTTATTGCATCTTCAGCCTCTTTTTTCTCTTCTTGAGTTAAACTAATATTACTATCTTCCAGTTTATTTTCAATCTCTAATTTCAAATCACTTTTTATATTTTCTAAACTATTTTCATTATAAACCCAACCTATAAATGAATTTACATCTTCTTTTATTCTCTCTTCAGTAAATATCTCTTTAATATTAAACTCATCCAAACCTGATTGCTCTACATAATCATCTATTTCTGTAACCAAATCTTGATGCATATCTTCATAATAATTAATTTCCTCTATCTTATCTAAAACATATTCCTTTTTTAAAACTGTATTTCCCACCAATTCTAACATAATAAATACTATCAAAAATACACTAAGTATAAATGCGAGTATATATGATACTAACTTTTTCATTTAATCCTCCTCTAACCTAGCATAAACAACAAATCTATGAGATTTATGCCCAATCCCTGTTAAAGGATAACAAGTATAAAGCATTAATATTTCTTCTTTATCATCTATTGGCAATTTATCTTCTTCTGTTTCTTTAATTATATCTGTTGCATAAACTTTATAATTAAAAGTCCCATAATCTGTAGTAATTGTAATTAAATCCCCCACGACTACATAAGGTAATTTCTTAAAATAACTATTATTATGAGCAGCATAAAGAATTGAACCACCCTCACCTGGAAAATAACTTCCACTATAATGTCCTACTCCAAGTTTAAGTATTTTATTATTATCACCTAAATAAACAGGAGCCACTAAATTAATTGAATCAATCTTAATTTCTCCATATTTAGTTCCATAAAGAGGATAAGTATCTAATTTCTTAGCTTCTTTATTAAAAATTAATTCTACCTGCTTTAATTCTGGTGTTTTAACTGCCATTTTATTTACCAAAGTAACAATAGTTGCAATCTTGTTGCCTGCAACTAAATCCCCTGCTAAAACAATAATTCCTCCAAATATTAAAGCAACTATTACATTAATAATAGTTGCTTTAACAATTCTTTTTAAATTACTAGGCATTTTGCTTTTTTCTTAAAATAACTATTGTAGCAACGGCAACAATTGCAATAGCTGGTACATACAAGTACTCATAATTATTACTACCTGTTTGTTTAATCTTTATACTTTCTTCAGCAAATACACTACCATCAACATTATAAAGAGTAACAGATTTATTAGAATTAATATTAAATTTTATTCCAGTTTCTTCACTAGCCTCAGTAGCCAAAGCTTCAAGTTTATCTTTATCCTTTTGTGATAACTCACTAAGACTTGTTGCACCAGAACTCTTTAAAATAGCAACTCCCTCATCAAACTTATTCTCAATATAAGATAACTCTTCTTCAGATATATCATTTACTGTTAAATATCTTTCAACTTCTGCCTTACTTACAAAACTAACTTCGTTACCATTAATATTTTGAACCTTAGTAACATGATTAATAAACTCATCAACACTTACTGCATCAACTGTTTTAACTCCAATTAATAAAGTAACAACCATTACAAATACATATAATCCTTTTTTCATAAAAATTCCCTCCTAATTAAGCTAATTCTACCATATTTTAGCCTAAAATTCAATCTTTTTCCACAATATAGTCTACCTATTTACACGTTTTAATCTCAATTTATTATAACCATAATAAATAATCATACCAACTAAAGCTCCACTAAAATCAATTAAAACATCAATAACTGAACTAGTCCTACCCGTAAACATTTGATGTATCTCATCACTCGAAGCATATACCAAACAAAAAATACCAACAACAATATATTTATTGCACTTAATATTAGATAATTTAACAGCATTTATCAAAAGTAATGCTAAAACCAAATATTCACTAAAATGAGCTAGTTTACGTAAAGGAACATTTAAATTATTAGCAATTTTTATTTTCTTTTCTTTATTTATAGGATTATCTTTTAAACCAACATTTACTACCGTATCATCAACTACTTCAATAACCTTTATAATTGTTCCTTTACTATCAGAATTAGATTTTCTACTATCCATATCAGATAAGAAAAATATTAAAAACATCCAAATAATAATTAAAAAACTTAAAATAATCAATTTTAATTTTGAATTCACATTAACCCTCCATTTATATTCGAAAAGGTATTTTATTAATCTAAGCTATCTTCATTTAATAAAAAATAATATATTCTCCTAATAACTATACCAAATTCATCTGTTGATGGTTTACTAACATCTCTAGTAATAATAATCTTTTCAAAAGAAGCTTTTATATTTAATCAAGGATTTTCATAAGCTACTTAAATATATATTTTATTATTTTCAAAATTACAAACAAAATCTACTTTATAACTATTTTATTTACTCTAGTTAAGCCAACATTAATAAATAAAATATCTTCCTAAATTTTTTTTTAACAAATCCATATAATTTACAAAATACTTTTAAGAGTTAAAAAAATATTAATTTAAGTGATAAAACTATAAATAAATATATAAATTGTTTAGAAGAAGCTTTTTAATAACTAAAAAAAGAGATATGATATTAAAGGGAAGAAATATATTAATTCTTTTTATATCCAAAAGAATAAAATTATATAATTTTTATCATTATTTTTAAATAAATATTTATAAAATATTTTAGTCAATAAATAAGATTTACCACACCTTCTTATTCCAGAGATTACCTTTATTCAATTATTACTCTTCTTTATTAATTAATTTAAACAAAAATCTCTATTTATCCCTTTCTTAGATTAGTCCTCTATATATAATTATACTTTATATTTAAATTATTGTAAATTAATAGTCAAAATTTTTGTTGTTTCTACCAAAAATTTATTTTTATAATTTTTTAGTCTTTCATTAGTTAATTTTTAATATATTTTTTAACTTATTAATTATTTTTCTATACAAAGGAAATTTTTTTTTATACTTTTTAGTAAGATATTCAACACTTTTATTGTCTAGTTCTTTAAAAAATTTTTCTTTATTAATAGGCCTAACAGCCGAAAATTTTAGAGAAGGATTTCCAGATGTAATTTCTTCTATTTTACATTTTTTAAATTCCATATTATTTTTTATAATATTAAATATTTCTCTTCCTTTAATAGTATTGATAATAACAACTGATACCCCTTCTTGATTATACATGTATGGATAATATTTTTTTACTCCCCAAAAATCTCCTAATGTAATATCAGAATATTTATTACCTAATTTAAAATTACAATTATAGCAGCTATCTCTTAAAGCTATATCACTTAAAAATAAACTCATATATTTATTTTTACTATGTAATTCAGTAAACTTTTTACTTTTAAAACTAATGGTATTAGAATAATTTTCCCAACCACTAACCTTATCTCTAAAGTTATAATTAATTAATTTATCATTATTAATATTTTCTAATTCCTTAATATATTTTTCAAATAACTTTGGACTAGGAACTCCATGACATACTATATCTATGCAAATTAAATTATCACTATTTTTTATTATTGATTTTAAACCCGCAATTTGGCAAGGTGTTCCAACAAATAAAATTAATTTATCTTTAATATTATATTTTATATAAGTAAAAATATTATCTAAATCACTTTGGAGATATTTAGACCCTTTTAATTTATTTAATTCCTTCTTCTTTGTAATTGCAACATGATATAATTTATTTTCTTCATTAAATGCTGCACCAATAACTATGCCATTATTATCTAAAGTATAATTTGCAAGTATGCTAAAAACTCCACCTGAAGAAGATGATTTAATCTCTTTTTTATCCTTATTATAAGCTGCATAGCATTCATTTAATGAAGTATTATTCTTAGTATTAAGCACTGGGCATATTTTAGCGCATAATCCACAATTAATACACTTACTTTCTTCTATTTTTGGATATTTAAAGCCATCATAATTTTCACACATTTTAATTGCATTTTTAGGACATATTGATACACAAGCAGTACATCCAGTACATTTTTTATTTTCTAATACCTTTATATTTTTAATCTGTGAATCCATCATTAAGTATTCCCTTTTTTATTTTGTATGCTTTTATTAACTTTTGAGGTAGAATTCTTTTAATAATTCTTTTTATTTTAACTTTTGCTGGAAATATAGATAAGCAATATGCAGGAAATGGTAATTTTTTATGATTTTGCTTAAATGTATAGTATATTTCTAAATAATATTCTTTCATTTCTTTATCCCTTGAATTTCTTATAATATCAGAATATATTGCTAATTTATGTTTTTGATAGTAATCTAAATCAAATACATTTTTATACTTTTGCAATTTGTTAAGGGAATCTAAAGCAGTCATTGTCCTAATACATTTTTCACATTTACTGCAATTTTCTCCATCATTATGTGCTATACAAACATTCAACCAATTATATGTTTCCTCAAATTGGGAAATGTACTTTATTTTTTCTAATCTAGTTGTTTCTATCCCACTACAATAAATTTGTGTATTTTCTGTGCTTAAACAATGAACATTTAAAATATCATAATATGCACATGAAATAGGAGTTATTCTTGTATCATCAAAATTTGTTCCACTAGCAAAATAATATTTACCAAATAGTTTTTGCAAAGCTAAAACACATCCTAAAGTTCTGAAAGTATGTGTAACTAAATGACTCATCATTATAAATTCATTCATATTGGAATCAACTGTAACTAATTTATAATTATTTTCATCACAAAAACTTTTTATATTTTTTAATCTTTTATGATATAAATGTCTTGCTTCCTCTCCACCATATTCACCATGAGACCCAGCATTAAAAAATGTCAAATGAGTTATATTGTATTTGCTATCAGATAAATCTTTATGCTTAAATAAAGTATAAAAAGAATCTACTCCACATGAAATTGATGCTCCAACGCCTTTTGAATCATATTTTACATCTGTTATTTGACAATCTATATCTAAATTATTCTTTTTATAACCTCGACGTAACAAAGGAAATAAATAATTAATTAATTGATAGTACAGTTTTGAACTTATTTTTCCATTAATCTTAACATTAAGATCATGTTTAACAAAATATGGTATAAGAGCTACTAGAAATGCATCTGCTGTTTCTACACATAAATATTTTTCATATTCCTTCTCTACTTCAAACCATAAATTATATTTTTCACTGTTTTCTACTCTTATCTCAGCCACAAGTTTTGCTTTATTTAAAGATTTTTCTATTTTTGGCATTTCAATTATTAATTCTTTCATTTCAGTCCCTCTTTCATATATCATATTCCAATTTTAATTCAATATTATTTAAATTTTTTCCTGTAAAAATATTAAATATTCTTAAATTATTTTGTTGAAATTTTTCTTTATTTTCTTTACTTGTTTCTTTTTTTATCAAATCATACAGTGGATAAACAATTAAATACCCATTCACATCTACACATTTTAAAATGCAGAATGTATATTTTAATATTTTTTTACTCTTTTTATCAATATAAGCATTAAGTAAAATTGAATAATCACCCAAGCTTTCTTCATTAAAATAAAACACCTTTGATGAAGTATTTAAATTACCTAAGGAATATGTAATTAATTTATTACCTTTTTTTACAGATTTTTGAACAACATGAGGGTGTGTTCCTACTAACATATCTATTTTAGCATTATCAATACTTTCAATAACCTTGGTAGTAAATGAACCAGGTTCTTTATTAAATTGCCCTCCACTATGTAACATAAAAATTGTAATATCACTATTACTTGCTGCCTCATTAGTAATATCAACACATTCTTTTATAAATTGCTTATCAAAAATCCATTCACCATTATTAATTTCGTCAACACGAATATACTCTGCAAAATCTAATTTGTAATTAATTATTTTATTTATAATAGGCTTAATATTAAAATAGAAAAAATGAAGTATAAGTCGCTTAAAAAATGAAATATAAAAATCATTTTTTGAATATATTGGCCATTTATTATTAGAAATTTGTTGTTTTATTAAATTAACTTTTCTTAAATCATTTTGATTTAATTTGTAATGATTATAAGAATAATTAGTTCCATATGTGTATGCAACAATTGCAATTTTAACATCACCAATTTGTATAATTTTATATTTTTTCTCTTCGTTAGACAAAGAAGTTCCAGCATACTGCATTCCATATTTTTCTATATTTAACATAGTTTGCTTCAAACCTTCTATTCCCCTATCCAAGCAATGATTATTTGCAGTTGTTAACAAATCAAATCCAGCATCTTTTAATGATTTCAAAAAACTCTCTGGAGTATTAAATTGATAATAATCATATGTATAACCTAAAATATTTGATATAGGTGTTTCCAAATTGCCAATTACATAATCAGAATTTTCTAAATATTTTTTTAAAAATTCAAAGGTTTTATCAAAATTATATTTTCCATTTTTCTTGCTAGCTTTTAGATAAGGATACTCACACATGATATCACCTACAAAACTAATTTTTATAATATTTTTATTATTATACATTTTATACCTTCTTTCTTTTCAAAACAGATTTAATAAGTCCTTTCTCATAATCATTTAGGCATAGTAACAAAAATAATGCATATATAACAGTAAATAATACAATATACAAAATTAATGATAACCATGAATTAATGATAATATTAAATTTATTTATAATAAACATAAATGAAATTGTTTCTGTAGCTAATAAAATAAATATATTGGCTAATTTTCTAAAAAATTTTAAAACATCTATTTTTAAACTTTTATAGTAATATATGTTTTTAATAATAATATTGCAAATTATTAATGATATTGCAGTTCCTAATGCTGCTCCTAATCCGGAAAACTTCTTTACTAATGGAATACTTATAATAACATTCAAAATAGAGCCTATTATTTCAACTATTGGCATAAATTTATGCTTATTTTTCGCTTGAGCAATGGAAGTACACGAATTTTGAGTCAAAGAACATATTAATGGCGCCATTAATGCGATAGCTATATAATATGAATCTACATATTTTTTACCAAGCCAAAGAAGTACAAAATATTTTCCAAAAACAATAAAACCACCTAATATTAAACCAACAATCATCAGCTGAATTCTGCCAGTTTTAATTAATAAATCTGTAAGTTCCGTATCTGAAGCGCCACAATCAATCATTTTTGTTATTTTTGGCAATAATACTCCCGATATAGCCGTTGAAAATATTATATATAATTGATTAAACTGTGATGCTATCGAATATATTGATACAGCAATTGTACCACAAATCGAGCCAAGAATAAAATTATCTAAATTCCAATTAACTTTATCTACAATATTATTTAGAAAAATCCAAAAAGAAAATCCAAAAATTTCAATTAATAATTTATAATCAATTTTTCCAAATATTATTTTCAATCCTAATTTATTTTTACAATATATATAATTAAATAAAGAATTTAAAATATTTACTATCGTAATAACTAAAGACATTGCAATTGATTTATAACCAAAATATAACATTAAAAGGATTAATGCTTGTCTTAAAATTATTGAAATAATATTTACAATTTTTGCAAATACAAACCTCTCATAAGAGTTTACTATTGAAGCAAAAACACTTAAAGGAAAACTTAAAGATAAATTAATTGTTAAAATCACCATCAAAGTCTTAGCTGTTTGCAACTCTGATTCTACCATTGAGCTTCCAAAAAGATTATTTATGTTAAAATAAACTATTAACCCTATAATACTGCATATTATTCCAATTATCATGTATACTTTTAAAAACATACCATATAATTTATTTTCTTTCTCTTTTTCATTTTTGGCTCTATATCTTGAAGAATAAATTATGATAGCATTTCCAAAGCCAAAATCCATGATAGTTAAATATGAAATAATAGAAGAGACTAAAGAATACAAACCATACTCTGATTGTCCAAGCTTGGAAGTAATAATAGGTGTAAACACTAAAGATACAAAAATATTTATAAAAATAACAATATATGATAATATAATTCCTATTTTGCGTTGAGAACTTTCCATTTTAACCTCCTATAATGTTTAATTATTTTCTAATGAAATTACTTCATTTATTTTCTTTGTCCAAGAGCTGATGATACCATCGTTTTTACAAAGTTAATTTTACTACATAAATCCATATTTTAAGTTCAAGATATTTTTTATTTTTTTTCTTTCCCCATAATATATCAAACTTTTTATTAATTCATCTTCAATTATTAAATTTTGAAATAGAATAACATAATTTTGTTATATTTTGAACAAATCTTTTGCACTTACTTTTGCCTTGACTGAATATTCTTTTTTTACTAATGTAAGTGCAAAAGAAAAATAATTTACTATACTTACATGTGTTTTCACAGCTACGGTAAATTCACAACTGTTAATTAAATATTTTAGATTAGAGCATTCTACTTCACTAATTAAAATAATTCTTTATTTATACCTTTTATCTAAAGCATCATACATTCTTTTTTTATTATACAATCGCTATTTTTCATAAAAGCGTAATATAATCATTAACATTTTAATAATGATTTTTATAAAAGTCAAGCAAATATCGACACTTTATAATGTTACAATCTGATCGATTAAAAAACTATCCTTAAAGGATAAAATCTGTAAATATAAAAACAATTTAAATTAAAATTTTATAATTTTAATAACATTTGATTTGGTCTTCAACGCAGCTTCTATTCCAACATCACTATCTTCAAAAATAATAGTATTTTCTGGAGTTACTTTGAAATATTGCATTGCTTTATCAAACCCCTCTGGATCAGGTTTTGGTCTTACTATTTCATTGCTAGTCAAAATTAAATCAAATAAGCTAGTTTTATTAAAATAATTTAAAATTTGTAGAGTATTTTTGCTTGAAGCAGTTGTTACTAATGCTATATAATAATCTTTTTTTATATTTTCAATGATTGAAAAAAGATGAACATTGATTTTTGCTTTATCCAAGTATTTAGCATATAATTCTTTTTTTCTATTATGGATGTTTTCAATAAGTTTTTTATCATTATTTAACATTGATGGTAAAAAAACTGTATAATGTCTACCATTACAATAATTACAATAGTAATCGTAATCAATGTTAAACCCGCCTTCTTCTAAAGCCTTGCTATATGAATAATAATTAACATCTCTGGTATCAAATAAAGTACCATCCATATCAAATATTGCTAATTTTTTCATTATTATCTTCAAACCTTTCTATAACATTATTTAAAACAATTACTAACCCACAATAAAAAAGTACACTTCTTATTCCATTTTTTTTAATTTTATACGGCATCAATCTCAACCAATGGACAATTTCATGATAATATATGCTTCTTATATTTTCTTTATCAAAATGCTTTTTCAAATAATTATCATATTTCTTATAAATTTCAGTATAAATGTTTGATTTTGATGCCATGTAAGTTACTTTATTATCGGTAATTGATAATGATTGTATATTCATTAAAAATTCATAACCACCATGTAATGATTGCAATAATTTTGCAAAATCTAAATTAGGTGAATTATGTATATTCCCAGTATTTGGATCAATAATGTAAAAATTGTTTTTTTCTGGAATTGCTATTATATTTTCTATTGTAAAATCTCCATGTATATCTGAATATTTATCACTTTTAAACACCTTTAATAAATGATCTTGGGAAAGATATTTTTCAAAATATTTTAAATTACGATATTTTTTACCATTTATTTCCAAATAATCATATTGTAATAATGGTTTTATGTATGGAGCTTCTTTTATTTTTTCAATATTTTTTAAAACTTTATTTTCTATATATGAATCAATAGTTTGCTTATCAGCCGGTCTTACATTTAAAGTATGTAAGTTATTACGAATTGATTCTAATGAACTTTCAATTACTTTCCATCCTGCTGAAACAGGCACATTATGAACATAATTAAAACAAGTAATATAATTTTTGTCATAAGGCATATCATATAAGCAAAAATTTTCTCCAATTTTGATATTTATTATATTTGTTAATGGTATATATTTATTATGGCTATTAATCCATTCAACCTGTTCGTAAAGTTTTTTACTATCTTCCCCCAATGAATATTTTCTAAAGAACATTACTCCATCTTTTTCACATAACATAGTGGTAGCATTGCTACCAGCAGAGAAATCTTTTATAATAGATACATCCTGATTCATTTTAATATAATTATTAAAGTATTCATTGTTGTTTGAAGAAAAGTACCCTTCTAGAAAATTTAATTTATCATTATAATCTATTTGGGGCAATAATTTATAATGTTCTAATACATTATTTTTATTTTTTACTAAAAAAGAAAATAAAAATAAAACTATAGTGGAACTAACAATATAAATGCATAATAGTAAATTACTAAATGAAATTCGGCCTATTGAGAAAAGCAAACTATTTGAAGAAAAAAGATTTGTAAAAACATCTATAAAACTTAAATTCATATTAAATAAGTTAAAAGCTTCTGCAAGTAATATATAACTCAATAAATAGCACCCCCAAGAACAAATTGTATATATTAATACTTTTATTTTATCAATTTTATCTATTAAATTTTTAAATGACAAAATAACATACCATGAAATTTTTAAAAGTTTTAATTTTATATTATCATTAAAAATATTAGAAAAGCTTATAATTACTTTTTTTAGCACGGACTTAAATGTACTGTTATTTAATAAAAGTAAAAAAAGTAAAATTATAACCCCTAATATTGCATAAAAAATAATTGATGACTTTATTATTCTTTGTTTAAAGCCTAAAAAATAAAATAATAGAAATAATAAAATAATTACCAAAATATCAAGAAATCTATCTATAATAACAGATGACAAGCCAAAAGTTATTCCGTTCTTCATTTTTCTTCCTTGAAACCAAGACCTAAAAATTTCCCCAATAAACTTAAATGGTAAGAAAAAATTAATTAAATAACCTAACGACAACGCCTGAAGTAAGTTTTTGTCATTGGGTTGTTCATATATTTCTATAAATTTTTTCATTCTTAAAATTTTTATATAATGCCCTATAACTAAAAACAAAATAGACAATATCAAAATAAAATATTTCAATTACATCAACTCCTTGAAATATTCGCTAGTTTTTGCTTTTTCATATTCTTCAGGAGTGCCAAAATCTAAATGAGCATCAACAGTAAAATATTTTATTATTAGCTCATTTTTTATCATTGTGTTATAAACTCCACTCATAAAATATTCACTATATTCACAATTCTTTAAATACTCAGTAGCATTATTTATAAAAGTCTCTTTATTATTAAAAATATATGTCCCACAAATGGCATTATCAGTTATTGATTGTTTCTCTACTGTTTTTATTACATTGCCATTTTCATCTTCTTCTAAAAAGCTATACTTTGAATCATTAGATTTAAAAGAAAGTAATGCCCCATCATATGTATTTAAGAGATTATTATTAATTTGTTTATATAGTTTTGAGCATATAAATAAATGATCACAATCATTAAAAACTATAGGATAATTATCATCAATATTCTTTACTCCCTCCATGCATGTTAGTACAGCTCCATTTAATATTTCATTTAAAATAACAATTTTTGCCTTTGGATAATATTTTTTTATTACTTCATCAATATGAAATTGCTCTACATGTTGTTTTAAAACTACAAATGTTACATCAATTAAATCAACAAATTTAACAATGGATTGAGTTGCCCAAAAAAGAAAGGGCTTGTCGTTTATTTCTATTAATGGCTTTGGAATTTTATAGCCATTTTTATAAAATCTTGACCCTGCTCCACCCATTGGCATTATCAAGTGAACCTTTTTCATAAATTTTACTCCTTTACTCTATTTAATCTTAAAACTGAATTTCCAATATAACTATTTATCTTTATTTCTCTATGTTCTTCTTCTAAGTATTTTTTCCTTTTTATAAAGTACAATAAAGCAATTTTAAACGTACACCATGCTTGACTCATCATTTTGACATTCGATACCTGATCGTCTTCTCTCCAAGTAATCGGCACAAATTTAATTTTTTGATTATAACATTTTGTTGCTAATAACATATAACAATTAAAAGTTAGCCTATCAGGATATTTAAAATAGTATTCAGTTTTTAGGGAACTTACTTTATACATATTAAGGCCTGCTCCTAAGTCATATACTTTTCTAAATAATGCTAGACTAAAAAGAAAATTGTAAACTATATTTCCAAAGGTTCTAAATTTAGAGTAACCATATAATTTTGAACCTTTCATAAATCTTGCACCTAGAAGTGAATCATATTTTTCATATTCTTTACTCTGTAAATAAGGTAGTAAATCTTTTATATTTCCTTGATCGTCACCATGTAAAACTATAACATAATCAAAGCTATTATCTATCGCGTATTTAAAAGCAACCTTATGAGACCCACCTAAATTATAATTTTCTTCATTTCTAAGTACAGTAATATTTAAATTTTTTGAATTTTCTTTAGCAAAATCAATAACTGCTTGTTCACCATTATCAGTGCTTAAATTGTTTACGATTACTATTTCATTAATATATTTTCTAACTGTATTATCAAATTGTCCTAATACTCTAATTATTTGTTTTTCACAATTGTACATCGGTATAAATACCATAATTTTATTCATTTTTTCTCCTCCTATATTTTCTCTATTAGTTTTTTCATTACTATGTAATTACAAATCATTGAAAATGGCGTCACTATAATTTTTGCTAATATTTTAGCATATTTACTAATTAGTATTATATTACTTTTCATAAATACATTAACTAATATTCCTATAATAGATGATGTTATAGACACTAAAATTATTTGATATATAATATAAATGAAATATTTTAATTTCAAATTATATTTTCCATTATTAACAAAAATTTTTTTTGTAGATACTAAAAATACAAATGTAATAGAAACGAAAGAACTTATAATATTAGATATTACTGGATTTATAAAATAAGAAATCAGACTATAAATTGAAAAATCTATAATCCAACCAATACCAGATATTCCAAAAAATTTAAACATTTCGAAAATTCTATTTTTCATTTCTTACCACTCTTTACAACATTAATATTTTTTTGCTTTTTTAATTTAATAATCAAATCTATAATTACGATAAATGAAACAAAATAAGCACATAAATAGAATGAAAGATAATACATAAAATATGATACAGAAGAGGCTATAAACAACATTGGCAATCTAGCAAATAAAGTTAAAATAATAAACGACATGCTCCATTTTTTTTGAATAAGATTTAAAACTAAACAAGCTAAAAGTAAAATGATTGGTATAAATAAATTCCAAAAAATATAATAAAATGAAGTTACTTTATTGTTTTTATCAAAGTTAGATAAAATTTTTATTGTAGTATTTCTTAAAGATGAATTAAATGGATATTTTAATGGGCTTTTTAATTTTTCCCAATTTTCTCCTTGCCTTGTAGATGTATCAAATAATGCGAGAGCATTTTGTGTAGGAGTAAGTTGCTTGGTATATCCATTTTTATCAACACCTAAACCACTTGAACCGTAAAATACTTCCCACATAGCATTAAAAGTTATAACAGGATATTTTAATACCATTTTAGCATAGGCAGACATATAATCTTTGTAATCTTGATCTGAATAATTGTTTCTTAGTGCTCCAAACCAAAAAAGTCTTGAAGCATCCCAATCTGGATGTTCTAAAATAAAATTAACATCTAAAATCTTATCAATTTTTTCTAAGTTATCAGAATCACTAAAATCTGAGTGTTTCACCAATTCTTTAATTGGAAGCACTGTAGCAGTTATAGAATAATCTTTTGTACCTATAAGTTTATTATTTACTACACCTATTGCAAAAACACAAGTTAAAGAAAAGATGGTTAATATTATTATTTCTTTCTTTGATTCGACAATTTTGTTATTTAAAAATAAAAATATACCAAAACAAATCGGATAATATACAGCTTCAGTTCTCCAAGAAGCAACAAATATCAACAAAATGATAATCCAAAATTTATTTAAAAAAGTTAGTTGTTTTTGTTCTTTATACATAACAAACATCTCAGTAATCAATAGTAATTCAAAATAACTATATAATGCCATTCTAAAACCTGATAAAATAAATAGTAGTAATGGCAATAAAATTGTTGGTAAAAATAAAAATACACTTATAAATTTTTGCATTTTATAGTTGCTGCTTAAAATCGTTGATACTTTAGAAACACAGTATCCTGTGATTACACCTGCAATAATAATTTGCATAATTAGTACTCCTGATGCGAATGGAATTGTTTCAAGAAACAAAATATAAATAATTGAACTAAATATGTGTTGCCAAGCGTTTCCCCAATAATTATTAGCTTGCAACAAAAGATTTATATCATCCCAACTCCATATTCCTGGCCAAACTAAAATAAGTAAAAGCCCAACAATTAATAAGTAAATTAAAAAGTAAGTTCTACCTATTTTATAAGTATTTGTATTTTTATATTTAAAAATTGTAAACACCAAGTAAAAAATAAAATATAAAAATATGTAATGTGAAATTTTAAAACAACAAGTTGCCCAAAAATTTGATAATGTAAAAAATCCTTTTTGTATTCCACTAAAATTGAGAACAACCCACAAAATAAACGAAAATAATAATGCTTTTTTATCAATTAGCTTATTAATTTTATCTGAATATAAATTTTTAATTTTTGATTTCATATAAACCTCACTCCTATATTTCTACTTATTATAACATAACTATTTGCAATATGCAAATAGCCAAAAACTTTAATAAAAATACCACAATAATGAATTATTTGATATTTAAAGCTTTTTTTATAAAATTATCAGTTTTTTTTCTTTCTGCGTTAAGAATTTTAAAAACATCTTTATATTCTTCGATTAAAGTAAATTCACTATTTTTTTCGATATCAAAAAAATGATCTTGTAAGTTAAATTTAGTAAGCAAGGTTTCTATTCGAGAATTTATTGAATTATTTTCTCCAAGCCTATCAAATACAATAAATGGCTTTTTAAATAATATAGAGAATACACAAGAATGAAAAGAATCTGTAAAAATATAATATGCATTTTTTATTAAGTAAAGAAATTCACTTGGTCCTGTTCCATAATATATACTATTTTTATCTAATACATCAATTACTTCACAATGATTTTTGTTTGCAAACGCTTTAATTTTTTTTCCTATTTCCTTCGAATAATTTCCAAGAAAATAAATTAAAACATACTTATCAGATTTTAAATGTTTTGGCTTTTTTATAATTTTATTCCATTCATCATTGCTTAAAAGCATTGTTGGATCTATTAACACTGCAACATCAGTTCTACCAGTAAAATCTTCAATAATTTTTTTTCCAGCATCTTCTCTTACTGAGAGAGCTTTAAACGTTTTTAAATTATTTTTAACACTCTCTTTATATTCATTTGGTAAACAAACTACTCCAAAGCTAGCAGCAAAAGAAATTTTTTGATCATTTTTGGCAAATGTCAATAAATCTACATCCTTAAGCCTCTGATAGTAAGGCATCCAAACTTGGTCACTTCCAACAATAAAAAAATCATATTTTTTTGAAATCTTGCTAAAAATATTTAAATAGTGCTTACTAAATAGTATTTTTCGATTAAATTCTTCGAAACATTTAACACGTTCTTTATTTATTACTTTTTTCTTTGGAATTATTTTTCTTATAATAAATTTAGCAAAATTAATTATAAATCCCTTTTTAGAATTTAAATGATAATCATTTTTTAACGTTATTGCTTCTATATTGTATTTTTTTAAATACTCTTGAACAGCATAATTTTGTAATCTATTTCCATAATTATTATTATCAATTATAGTTACTATTCCGATCTTCATGTTACCTCCATTTTTAGTTATAATCAAAATTACTTCACAATTTAAATATTTTTATTCTATAAAATTTTCTTTTAATATATCATTGTTAAAAAAGTAATCTAAATATGTTTTATTTTAATTTAATAATAATTCTATATAACCAATTAAAATGTATAAAAATAAATAATTGTATTTTTTTTATAGGTTTTATATACTGATATGTGATTTTTTTTGATACCTTTTTCGAGTCTTTAAATATACTTTTAGCACCAGCAACATCATCTATTTTCATGAATTGATTATATACTCCAATATAAGCAAATAAAAGTGATGTATAAGCATATTTTAAAATACCAGTATAATTTTTAGATTTAAAGTATTGAATTGTTTCTTCGGCAGCTTCTATTCCATCATATTTAATCTTTTTGGTTCTAGTTACACTCCCCTCACGATATCTATAAAAATATTTTTCGGCAGAGTCATAATAAAGATAATCAATTTGATCAATTATTTTAAACATTATTCGCCAATCTTCAGCTATTTTATTTTTTGGAAATTTATATTTATCAAAAAGCTCTTTTTTATATAGCTTATTCCATGGACCTACATCGAAATAACCTAAAACATTTAAAAATATTAAAGCCTCCATTTTGTTGTATTTTCGTTTTATATTTCTGAAATTTTTATAATTTATCTTACCATTATTATAATATTCACAATAACCACAAGCTGATATATCCGCTTTATTTTTTATTAAGTTATTATATAAGCTATAGATAAAATCATTGGAAACATAATCATCACTATCTATAAAAGCAATATACTTTCCTTTAGAAACTTTTAGGCCATTATTTCTTGCTTCAGCAGCTCCTTGATTTTGTTGATGAATTGACTTAATTCTTTTATCTAATTTAGCATATTCATCACATATCTTACTGGAATTATCAGTTGAACCATCATCTACTAATATTATTTCTAAATTTTTATATGTTTGATTTATTACACTGTCAACACATTCATTAATATATTCTTCAACATTATAAACTGGTATTATTACACTTATCAAATCTTTATACATTAGTTATCTCCTTTCTATTTTCAATTATAGCGAAAGTATGCTTTTATATGGATACACTCCTCCAAATGTATGTATGTATACCAAAAAATAAACAAATAATAAAGCATGAAAAACTAACTTTTCTAATTTATTATTTTCGTTAAAGCCTTTATCGTAACAATCCGATAAAATTATTGGAAGAAAAATCATAAAAGAAGCCGCTATTCTATCGAATAACCAATTATGTAATTGTAAAGACAAAATAATAATTCCAATAGATATTAAATCTATATATTTTTTATGAGAACTATCAATCTTTTTCTTATTTGGTAAAATTAAGAAAAAATACATAACATAATATGCTAATACAATAAGGTAAGTTCCTATTCCAGGAGCAGATTCATATTGTTCATAGCCAGCATAAGCTTGCGAAATATTAATTACAAAACTAAAAATTGGATTATATAGAAAATACAACATTAAAGACGAAATTACAATATAAATTGGCTTTATTTTTATTTTTTTAAAAATAGTCACTATTAAATATACCACCATTGGAATTATTGAACTAGAATGAATGAAAAAAGAAATGATAAATAACATAGTAGTCCTTATATACTTTTTATTTTGAAAAAATAGATATCCAATTAATAAAACTGATAAACTTAAATACTGTCTAAATCCATTAAAAGTGGATGTATAAAATGCTAAAGCAACAAAAATCAAAATTGATCTTCCAGGATTGTTTGAGATTTTTTTAAAAAATACGTAAAAACAAGAAATAGTTATAATTGCACAAAAAGCAATAAAATAAGTATAATCTAGATTTAATGTTCTAGAAAAAAATCTAGTTAACATTGAAAAACCAATGCCAGTTCTATCAGTCGCCAAAGTTAAATATATCCTAGAACTTAAATAAAATGACTTGTAATATAAGTAATCAGTACCAATTCCATATCTTATACTAGAAAAAAATATTAATATGCTTAACATAAAAAAATCATATATATCAACTTTACCTTTTTTAATCTTAAATGACAGTAAAAATATTAAAATGTAAAGTATAACATAGGGTATCATAATAATCTTCCTTCCATTAATTCCATATAAATTAATATTAATTATTTTTTACTCTTTTTTGTAACATTCTTAATCTTGCAATGGCTGATATAAAATGATACATATTATTTTTTATACAAAATAATACAAATTTTCTTTGACTATCTAATAATTTGTCATTACCTTTTTCTAAAGATTCTTTAATTAAATCATTTTTTAAAAATTGTATATATTTTTGCTTTTTTATTTTAAATTTATCTTTATTATTTGGATTAAAAAAACCGCTAATCGCAGAACTTATTATTGAACATAATAATCTGTTATAAAAGTAACCCATCATTTCTTCATCATCGTTAGAAATACTAAATTTTATTGTTTTAAAACATTCTACTTTTAAGTATTCATTCTCTATATTAAAACTTCTGGTTATTGATGTAGAATTATATCCACATTTATAAAAGCAATCATAAAGTATCTTAATTCTTTTAGCTTTGGAAAAAACTCTAAAATTAAATTCTAAATCTTCTGCACCTTGTCTTAATTTTTCATTATGAAACAAATTATATTTATCAGTAAATTTTTTAGAATATAATTTACCACATGAACTATTATTATTTCCTTTTAAGTCAAGTAACATTAATTTTAAATATCTTAATTCTTCTGTTGTACAATAAATTTTCTTATCTTCATAGGGATAATTATTTAACTCATATCTTGAAGCTGATACAGTTCTTGTACATATTAAGTCTATATCATCCTCTTTTGCATTATTTAATGTTTCTATTCCATTTTCCAATAAGTAATCATCACTATCAACAAAAGTATACCATTCCGCAACTGAATTTTCAACACCTACATTTCTTGCTCCTGATAATCCTTTATTTTTTTGATGTATAACTTTTATTCTTTTATCTTTTTTAGCATATTCATCACAAATATTTCCAGAATTATCAAGAGAGCCATCATCAACTAATATTATTTCAATATCTTTTAGTGTTTGACTAATTAAGCTATCTATACATTTTTCTAAATATTTTTCAACATTATAAACAGGAACAATCACACTAATTTTAGGCATCCTCATGTTTCCCCTTTCTTATTTTATTTATTAATTTATTGTAAGGCAAATTTATTTTAAATAAATTTTTTAAATAAGCAGTTTTCCATTTAGTATTTAAAAAATTAGATTTTATATTTTTTAAACTAAATGGTTCAACTAAATGATATTTAATATCATTATCATAAAAATCTAAATTTTTAAAATAATTTATATCTTTAATTTTAGGTATTAAAGCAAATTTATTTAAAATATCAATAATTTCTTCTCTTTTAAATTCAATACAATTATTAAATATTTTTATATTATTTATATAATCAATAATTCCTAATTGAATATTTTTAATAATTGATAAACTTTGTTTGGAAAATTCTACCTCATCAAACATTGGAACAACACCTTTACGACCTTCTTTATAAGCAATTACAGAGCCATAGTTCGGCATCATTATAATTTCTAATAGTCCAGAGTAATCTAAAATATTTTGACAATCTTCATTATTTTCATTAAATAAATAACCTGCCTTATTTCTATTATCCATTACTCCCAAATATATACCATTAATGACATTCTTGTTATTAGTAGCATGCAAATAATTATTTAGTAAATCCTGCATACTTCCTTTCCAACCTATATCAACTAAAGTATTTCTTTTTGAAAAAACATTTAATATATATTTACTAAAAAGATCATTAAACTCTTTAGTATCATTAATAATAGAGCTTTTATAATCTTCAAAAAAATTTTCAACCAAATTGTTTATATTAGATGTAAAATCTATATTATATTCTTTTAATTCTTGACTATATTTATTAATATCAAGCCCCAATCTTTTAAATAATTCTTCTACGGTTTCATTTCGTTTAATGCTTATAATTCGCAGTAATTCTTTAAATGAATTATTTTTAAGAAATATACTAATGGTCCCTAAAGTAACACTTTTTCTCGATATATAAATCATTTCAGTTTCTTCATTTGGATATATTATATTATAGCATTTTTTAATAAAATCGCCTTCTCTAGAAACAAACACCAATTTCCTATCGACAGAATTTTTATTTATAAATTTGCAAAATTCATACATCATAGGAGCAAATATTTTAAAACCAATATCATAATAATAATCTTTTTCTTTTGATTTATTATTTATTATTTTAGAGTTAATTCCCAATAGCTTAGGGTTTAAATAATCACTTCTTTTAGCATCGCCTATATGCAACAATTCTTTACTTTTAATTTTTAAATTTTTTAAAACTTTTAAAAACAATTTCTTTTCTCTTTTGCTTAATCTTTCTTCACATGAAACATAAGTTGCTTCTACTTTATAACCATTTTTAGTCAGTATTTTATTTATAGTATCTTTATCTAAGTACATGTCACTTATGCATATGATATGATAATCATTTTTATATTTATTATAAAGATTTAACCCCTCTTTATTTACAATTGTATTCTTTATTTCGCTTTCCTTTTCTAATCTTATAATTATCTCTACTTCTTTTTCAGATAATTTATCAGGAAAAGATAAATAAATTTCTTCAAGATTATAATTATAACCAAATTTGGTTTTTGCTAATTTTTGAGCTAATATTCTTTTTTCTCTAAAATTTTCAATATTAATTTTATATTCATTACGTAACTCTTTTCCCATAAAATCATATAATTTTTCTAAAGGTAAAATTCGTTTAATTAAAGTATCATAAATATCAAAAGAAACATACTTAATTTTCATTTGATATCACCTAGTATTTTTACATACTTACTTTCTAATTTTTCTGCCTCACTATTAATGTTAAAACCTTTATCTGTTAAAATCTTTGTCGTATCTTTTCTTTGAAATTTTTTATTAATAACGTTAGCCCAAGATTCTGGAGTATCACTTAAACTCACAAAAACTGTAGAATCCAATACTTTTGTTTCTTTAGTCATACTACTTGATAATATACATAATAAACCAGATGCTTGCGCCTCAACTCCAACTACTGGTAAACCTTCATATAAAGATGGAAGTAAAAATATATCCATTGCTTGATATAACTTGTTTGCATCATTTCTTTGACCCAAAAATCTAACAAAATCATCTAAATTCAAATTTTTTACTTTAGCTTTTATTTCTTCTTCCAACGGTCCCTGACCTATTAAAAGAAGAATTGAATTTTTGTTTATTTTATGATACTCATTAAATATATCGATCAAAAAAGTATGATTTTTTTGAGCAACAAATCTTCCAATATGCCCTATTACAGTTGTATCATCATCTATTTTTAATTCTTTACGCATTTCCTGTCTTATTTTTTCATTATATTTAAATTTATCTATATCAATCGCATTATTTAAAACATAAACATTACCTTTTTCAAATTCTTTATTTCCAAATAACCAACGTCCTGCATATTCACTACAAGCAAAATAATAATTAGCAAAAACTTTAGAAAAAGGTCTTAATATTTGTTTCAATAAATTCTTCTTCCATTCTTTTTTATTAGTTGTTGAATGACTATGAGCAATTCTAATCGGTACTTTTGCCCTTTTAGCTGCCCATAAAGGAAAAACAGATAAAGTATTTATATGAGAATGTACTATTTTATAATTATTTTCTTTAAATATTTTTACTAAAGCTTTATGATACTTTATTACTTTTTGATAAGGTGGTACAATAATAACCCTACCACCTAAATTTTTAATTTCTTCATAAGGTATATTTGTAGAATCTTCATCACATATAAAATCAAATTGTATCTTACTTCTATCAATATGTCGATAGTAATTCATAACTACTGCCTCAACTCCACCTCCAACCCATTTACCAACTATCTGAGCAATTCTTATTAACTTTTCATTCTGATTAAAAGAGCTACTATTTTTAACTTTCTTGCTCATCATTCTGCTCCTTTACCAAATAATACAACTCTAAAAGTTTTAAAAAATATCTTTATATCTAATCTTAATCCTTGATGATCAGAATAATAGCTTTCTAATTGACATCTTTTTTCAAAACTTATATCACTTCTTCCTGATACTTGCCAATAACCAGTTATTCCAGGTTTTGTTTTAATAATATTTTGATAATATTTGCCCATATCTTCTTTTTCACGTGGTAAATATGGTCTATTACCAATCATTGTCATATTACCTTTTAACACATTTAAAAATTGAGGCATTTCATCAATTGATAATTTTCTAATAAGCCTTCCTGCTTTAGTTATTCTAGGATCATTAGCTAATTTTTTATTTATTTTATATTCCTTTCTTAATTCCGGATCTTTTAATAATTTCTTTAAAACTTTATCAGCATTAGGAACCATAGTTCTAAACTTATATAATTTAAATATTTTACCATTTTTTCCTATTCTATCTTGAGTAAAAAAAATTGAATGAAAATCCCCTGTAATCATATAAACAATTTTAATAATGAAAGAAATAGGTATTAAAAGTATCAAACCCAAAACCCCACATACAATATCAAATACTCTTTTTATAATTAAATAAATATATTTTTTCTTAATCACATAATCAACATTTTCTATCAACATATCATTATCCATACTGCAACACCTTTTCCAAAGAAAATAAAAACATCATAGAATTTTTAATTTTATGTCATTTTTAAAAAATTTATCATATACATTATACCATAATTTAAAAATTAATAAAGAGTTATTAAATATTTTCCAAAAAATACTAATTTTGTCTAATAATATATATCTATCAAGGAGGTGATTAATATAAAACTTTATAAAAAAATATCATTAATAACCATTACTGAACTATGGCTCAATAACAAAAACAACTTAAAAATTCAATCTCGTCAAAAATATGAAAATTTAATAAATATTTATCTAAAAGACACTTTTAATATCCCCACTAATAAACTATCTTTAAATAATTTTGAACAATTTTTTAATTCCATCAATAAAAAAAATGTTTCTATCTCTATTCAAAAAACACTTTTATATATCATCAAATCTTCCCTAAACTATGGTTCTAAAAACAAACTCTGTAATTTTATTGAATTAAACAACATTAAATTTAAAAAAGTTACTCCTAAAATATACACATTATCTCTTATAGAACAAAAAAAATTAGAAAAAGAATTATTAACCAAACCTAACATTCGCAAATGCTGTTTACTATTATGCTTATATACTGGTCTTCGAGTTGGAGAAGTCTGTGGTTTAAAATGGGAAGATATTAACTTTGATGCTAAAACCATTGAAATTAAACGTACTATTCAAAGAATCAACTGTCAAAATGAATCTACTAAAACTAAACTAATTATCAGTACTCCTAAAAGTGACACATCTAATCGTATCATTCCCATTCCTAATTTTTTATTAAATATTTTAAAACAATTTAAAAATGAAGAAAAATATTTTCTTCTCTCCAATACTCCTAAACTATATGACCCTCGCCTATTAGAATCATTTTATACCAGAACTTTAACTAAATGTTTAATAACTCCTAATAAATTCCACACTCTTCGTCATACCTTTGCAACTAGAGCGATCGAATCTAAAATGGATGTTAAAACTTTAAGTGAAATTCTTGGTCATTCCAGTATCGATATAACTTTAAAACTATACGTTCACCCATCTCAAGAATTAAAGAAAAATTCCATTGAAAACTTAGTAGAATTTATCTCTAAAGCTTAAAATACTATCGTAGAATTAAAAATTCTATGTTAATTTCCTCTTAAAAAAAGAATATTACTTTCTCTTAATATTCTCCTCTAACTCTTTATCACACCTACTAGCAAGCCTTAAAGCTGAATACATAAAAGTAAGTAAAAAAATACTAATTATAAGTAAAACAATAAAAATAACATTCATAAATATTTACACCCCATTAATAATATGGTTTAAACCCTTAAAAATATTTATCAAATGTTATTTTTATTTAATCTATTTTAAAAATTTATCACTTATACTTTTATCTATCTTTCTTGGTCCTCTAATAGCTTTTATTCCCAAATCATTTAATTTAGCAAAAGATATTTCTCCCTCTTTATATCTTTCTATCAATTTTAATTTCATAACTTTATTAATCTTTAAATTCTTATCTTCATATTGATATGGTATATTAACATCTTCTGCCACACACTTATAAAGAATTGACGAATAAGGAGCTGCTACATATAAATACACTATATCATTTACTTTAATATCACTTGATTGTTTCCAAGTTATCTCCTGAGTATTTAAAAATGCATTTAAAACATCATAATACTTCTGATTTGCCGGTACTATCCATTCTTCCTTTTTATTAATTAAATTATAAGAATCATCTATCAACTTAAATATCTCTTTGTCATTTATAGTATCATCTAAAGTAATTGTAATCCAACTATCTTTATTCATATGATAAGCCAAATATATTCCTTTAATACTTAATAATTTAAGTTTATCTAATTTATTTATTTTAACATTTATAATTTCTACTTCTTTATCTTCCTTATCCAATTTATTTTTATTAATACTCATAATAATACCAAACCATTTATCATTTACTTTATTTTTAAAAACTCCACAATCTGGTAAATTATCCCACAAAAAAGCTATATCCACCCCATATTTATCATGCACATATCTAACAACCTCATTAGCTTGTCTTCCCCTAAAATATTCTTTAATAAAACAATTATCCTGAATATCCTTTAAAATATTTATATACTCTTCTCTTACTCTACTTACAAACTCTCCCTTTAAACTCTTAACTCTTATATTGGTGTATTCCTCCATCATTTGTAAATCTATTACTTTTCCTTTAATAATACCTTTATCATCAATTGTAATTACAGCCCTAAACTTATCATTAAAAAAATTTCTAGTATATTTATATTCTTTCTCTTCCTTCAAAAAACCATAACTTTCTAATTTTTTAAAATCAACATGACTTTTCTTAAAATTATCTTCTTCCATCATTTTCATTCCTAACCATCTTTATTATAAGCTAAGCCCAATTTTTATGTCAATACATACTTTTAAAAGTTTTTTAACACCTCCGACACGCCTCGACATTTTTCGACATGGACTTATGTTATAGTATAGTCATTTCTTTTATTTAAAAGAAATTGGAAAGGAGGATTTATGCTTACTAAATTAAAAAACTTTTCTTTTCTAACTAATGATTTAGCTTTTAAAAAAGTTTTTTCT
>CANPZX010000016.1 GCA_947589195.1 uncultured Bacilli bacterium
TTTTTTGGTAAACAAAGCTTGCCTTTGTTTCTTATAATATATTATTAAATCGTGGACATTTTAACTAATGATTAACAGTTTTAAATTACTTGATTTAATGATAAAATATTTACGGAGATGAGAAAATGAAAAAGAAAATTGAATTTAAAAATTATATTTTAGTATTACTCATTATTATTGGTACTATTTCAGCTACTTTAGGTGGTTTTAAACTTTACAATATATATCAAGAAAAAAAATTAGAAACTTCCTATCTTTTAAAAAAGAAAATAATTACTCAAAAATTAAATAATATTGAAGAAATAAAAAATATTATGGGGAATGAAAAAACTTTTATATTAATTTCTAAAGTTAATGATGAAAATATTTATAATTTTGAGAAAGATTTAAAAAATATAATTAATAAATATAATTTAAAAAATAATTTTTATTATTTAGATGGAACTAATTTTACTAATGATGATTTAACTAAACTTAATGAAATTTTAAATTTAGAAAATAAAGAAATTAAAAAAATACCTACTATTATTTATATTGATAAAGAATTAATCGATGCTATCATAAGAGAAGATGAAAATATAATAAATATTGGTGATTTTGAACAATTACTAGATATTTATGAAATTAGAAGATAAAGGATGATAATATGTTAAACGTTGTGTTATTTGAACCAGAAATACCTGGTAATACTGGAAATATTATGCGTACTTGTGTAGCGACAAATACTAAACTTCATTTAATTAAACCATTAGGTTTTAGCTTAGAAGATAAATATATTAAAAGAAGTGGTGTTAATTATATCGATAATTGTGATTATACAGTTTATGAAAATATTGAAGATTTTTTTAGTAAAAATAAAGGAACTTATTATTTTTTAACTAGATACGGCCATAAACCCCATACTTCTTTTGATTATAGTAATCAAAAAGAAAATATTTATTTTTTCTTTGGTAAAGAAAGTACCGGTATTCCTCCCAAAATATTAAAACCATTTATTGACCATTGTATGCGTATACCTATGACTGATAAAGTAAGAGCCCTAAATTTATCTAATACGGTTGCGATTATGCTTTATGAAGCCCTAAGGCAACAAAACTACCCTAATTTATTATTTGATGAACCTCATAAAAGTAAAAATTTTATCGAAGAATCATAATTTAGTTATAACTTAAAATTCTCTTTCATATAGTTAATTAGATTTAATGAAGGAGGATTTATGGAAATATTAAAAGTATCATCAAAATCTAACCCTAGTAAGGTTGCAGGAGCTATAGCTAATATTTATCGGGAAAATAAATGTGTAGAACTGCAAACTATCGGGGCTGGGAGTTTAAATCAAGCTATTAAAGCTATTGCAATAGCTAGAGGATTTGTAGCTCCAGGAGGAGAAAATTTAGTCGTTATCCCCGCATTTAGTGATATTACAATTAATGGCGAACAAAAAACAGCTATTAAACTTATTGTGGAAAATAAATAAATCGAGTGAAATACTCGATTTTTTAACTTCTAGCTATTATTGTTGCTGCGATAATTATACCTATATTTATTAAAGAAAAAATTAAAATACCCGAAGTTATAAATCCCCCTGTACCTATAAATACTTCTTTAGGAGGGGCTAATTTTCTAGTTAATTCTTGATTAATTCCTAATCTTTTTTCTATATTATCAGCTAAATCAACATTACCATTATTTTTTAAATTACGAATCATTTCCACAATATCATTTTTTAATTCTTCATCTTGAGGCGATAATAAAACTAATTCATCAAAATGAAAAATCATTCTGGCATTAGTTTCAAATCTTTGCACTAAAGTTTGTTCTTCCATCGACAAATCATCTCTACTTAAATATTTCATGTACTCTTCAGCTGTAATAGCCATCATATTTTGATCATTAGTATTGACTGGATAATTCATAATTCTTCGCTCCTAACATATTCTTTCTTTCTTTAACTTGAACAGCATAAACATGAAGTTCAATTAAATTTACTAAATCAATTGCTTCGATATCTCTAATAGCTTGATATAACGCATTATTAGCTAATATATCTTGCATATAAATTTGTGAAATATCTACTTTTTTATTATTATATTGAAGATAATTTCCATCACAATTTATTTCTCTTAATTTAGGATTTAGGGTTTTAAAATATTCAATATATGCTATATTAGCTCGCACATTACTATTCATAACCCGTCCTCCTATTATCGCTATTAGTATAACAAAAATATCTAGCTTTATCAAGATTATTTAGCTAAATTTAAAAGACATATAGTTATAAAAAATTATTTTTTCTTAATATAATTAATAATAGGATCTTCTAATTCTAAAAAACCATTAAATAATAATAAATTACCAAATAAAGATATAGGATTAATTTCTAATAAGACATAACAAGCATCAATAAAAGCTAATAGGACAAAAACCACTAAAGAAGTAATCTCAAATATCCACATTTTATTTTTATGATCATGATAAAAATCAGCTTTTTTTAATTTAATAAAAGAAATAACTATCGCAAAACTAAATAAAATTAAAGCCGTTATTAAATTGTTTTTTTCCAAATTAATAAAAGTTAATAAGAATAAAACTACCATGGCTAAAAATGTAATAACTCCTTCTTTATCTTTCTTATCATTTAAAAAAACATATCTAGCTAAATTTAAAATAGCATAAATAATTAAAACTACCTGAAAAATTAACTTAAAATTAGTTAAATCAAATAATGGTAAAATCATAATAACTAAACCCACAATAGTTAAAAGAATTCCTGTATATAAATCACTAATTTGCTTCATCTATATCACCTATTTTTATCATATAAAAAACAAGTTAAAATGTAAAGTATAAAAAATGTAAATTTTTAGCAAAATAATTAAGGGATGACTATGTTCTATTTAAAATATTTTTTTATATTTTGTTTTATTGGCTTCTTGTTTGAAAGTCTAGGAGCTATTTTTATGGGTTCTAATTTTAATAGTAGTGTTTTACTAGGACCATGGACTACTGTTTATGGTTTAGGTGGTTTTATTATGTTATTTTTATATTGCTTTTTAAAAAGATATAAATTAAAAAAATGGCAAGAAGTTATTATCTTTTTCATAATCAGTGCCTTACTTTTATCTTTTTTAGAATATATATGTGGATTATTTATTTATGAAAAATTACATGTAATTTATTGGGATTATCAAAATATGCATTTTCAAATTGGCGAATTTAATTGTTTAGAGGCCACTTTATTCTGGGGCGTAATGAGTACAATTATTATGTATTTACTTTATCCTTTTATGGAAAAAATAATCCATAAAATTCCTAATTTTATAATTTATATTATTTTAATTTTATATATAATTGATTGCATTTATTTTTTTATCTAGTCATTAGCCTTGGCTAAAAATCTATCCGCGAATAACATATTCTAGGAGGTAAAAAGAAATGTTATTTGATGATAATAATTTTGATTATAATTTTTTTAATTTAGCAAATTTTAATTTAACAGACCCAATTCTTACCATGAATGATGATAAGTTAGTTTCTTCTAAAGAAGGTTTTTTAAGAGGTAATATGTTTAAAAATGAATATGTTCCTTATAAAAATATGACTTATAAACAATTAGTTTCCCAAAATGAAAAAGAAGAATTACTTTTTAAAGTTATGGAAATGAATTTTGCTGTTAATGATTTAAATTTGTATTTAGATATTCATCCAGAAGATCGAATGATGTATGAAAAGTTTAAGGAATATACTAATAAATTAATTGCTTATAAAGATGAATATGCGAAAAAATATGGTCCCCTTTGTTTAGAAGAAACTGATAGTGATAATTATAATTGGTATAAGAATCCTTGGCCATGGGATAATCAAGGAGGTAGTATGTATGTTTAAGTATATGAAGACTCTTAATTATCCTATTGATATTAAGAAAAAAGATTTAAAAATGGCTAAATATTTATATACCCAATTTGGAGGAGCTAATTCAGAACTTGCCGCTGCTTTAAGATATTTTAGTCAAAAATTTACGATGCCTGATGATATTGGCGCAAGTTTATTAAATGATATAGCTACCGAAGAACTTGGCCATGTTGAAATGATTGCAACCATGATTAAGCAATTAACCAAAAATGCTAGTGTTGAAGAATTAAAGGCTGCTGGATTAGGTGATATGTATAGTGAACATGGATATGGTATTTATCCAGCTAATGCATCAGGTGTACCATTTACCATTACCTATGTTGCTGTGACAGGAGATCCCTTAGCGGATATTTCAGAAGATATGGCAGCCGAGCAAAAAGCAAGAGCTGTTTATGAAAACTTAATTGATTTAGCTACCGATGAAGATGTAATTGGCGTATTGTTATTCTTACGTCAAAGAGAAATAATTCATTTTAATCGTTTTAAAGAATTATTTAAATATTATAAGAAAAAAGGTTATTAAAAAAACAAAGACTTACAAAATAATGTAGGTCTTTTTCATACACTTCTAATTCGATGTTTCTTTTTTAAATAATATTTTCTTAATAAATCAAAAGGAATAACGGTGAAAGCTAATAAAACTACTAAAATAAATTCTTTAGGTAATAAACCATAAGTTCGAAATAAATTACCGCCATGATAAATTAAATATATTTGTACTATTAAAATAAAACTAAAAACTAAGATAAATACTTTATTTTGTTTTAAATTAGAAAATAAATTCATTCTTTCAGTTCTAGCATTAAAAGCATTACATATTCCAATAAAAATAAATAATGCAAAATAAGCAGTCATAAAATAAGCGTAATTTTCCCCACTTCTTATTAAAATTTTAAAGATTGGTAATTTTAAAAATAAAATACATAATATCGCGGAATACAATCCCGTAAAAATTATTTCATTATACATATAACTATTCATAATAGGTTCATTTTTTTTCTTAGGTGGTTCACACATATAACGTTTAAGCGGTGCTTCAAAGGAAAAGGCCAGACCAGCAAAAGTATCCATTATCATATTAATCCATAACATTTGAATAATGGTAATCGGCGTATTAACCCCAATAAAAGGCCCAACTATTGATAAAAATAACGCACACATATTACAAGTTAATTGATAGATAATAAATTTACGAATACTTTTAAAGATTGTTCGACCATAAAGAATAGCTTTACTAATTGATAAAATATTATCATCTAAAATAACTATATCACTAGCTTCTTTACATACTTCAGTACCACTACCCATAGCAAAACCAACATTAGCTTTTTTTAAGGCGGGAGCATCATTTACGCCATCTCCTGTCATTCCCACTACTAAATCCATTTCTTCTAAAAGTCGCACTAATCTACTTTTATCTTGGGGTAAAGCTCGAGCAACTACTTTTAATTTTGGTAAAATAGCTTTTACTTCCTCATCACTTTTTTTATTTAATTCTTCACTTGTTAAAACTAAATCATCTTTATCTAATATCCCCACTTCTTTAGCAATGGAAGAAGCGGTATCTTTATGATCTCCTGTTATCATAATGGTACTTATCCCCGCTTTATTAATTAAATCTATTCCTTCTTTGGCTTCATCTCTTAACTCATCTTTAATCGCAATTATCCCTAGTAAAACTAAATTACTTAATTCTTCTTTAAAAATGTTTTTATGCGTATAAGCTAAAACTAAAACTCTTATTCCTTGAGCTGTTAAATTTTTTATTTTTAATTCGATATCTCGTCTATTAATTAAAGTACGTTCTTTATTTTCTTCACTTAAATATTGATTACAATGAAGAAGTAATTTTTCCGCTGCCCCTTTAATAAAAATTACATTATCTTCATTATTTATTTTTGTAATAGCATATTTATTTTGACTATCAAAGGGAAGTTTTTGAATTACTTGATAACTTTCATTCCTTTTAGGAATAAATTTAAGTAAAGCTCGATCCGTAGTATTACCACCAATAATTTCATTATCACTAGTCCACATACTTTCATTATTATAATAAATAGCTTCATATATTTTATTTTCAAACTTTTCTTTACTTATTTCTTGAAAATTTTTATAACTTTTTAAACTACCACTTATAAATTCCGAAACTTGTAATTTTCCTTTAGTAAGGGTACCAGTTTTATCAGTTAATAAAACATTTAAACTACCTGCAGTTTCTATTCCTACTAATTTTCTTACTAAAACATTATCTTTTAGCATTTTTTTCATATTACTTGATAAAACTAACGTAATCATCATTGGTAATCCTTCAGGTACCGCCACAATGATAATTGTAACACTTAAAGTTAAAGCATATATTAAATAATCTAATAATAAGGGAATATTAGCAATTGTTGCTAATATCGCTTCTTTTGAAAAATTATTGGCAATTACAATTACGGAAAATAAATAAGATAAGGTCACTAAAATAGCGCCAATATAACCAATTCTACTAATTATTTTAGCTAAGTTTCTTAGTCGTAGTTTTAATGGACTAATTGGTTCTTTTTCTTGTAATTCACTAGCTAATTTACCATATAATGTTTCATTTCCCACTTCCGTTACCAACATTGAAGCATTACCGTTATAGCAAATAGAACCACGATACACTAAATTATTAGCTAATGGTTTATCTAAAAAAGTACTTACTTTTTCTGTTTCTTTAGCTTCCCCATTAATACTAGATTCATCAACATAAATTTTACCATCAATTAAATATCCATCCGCCGGTATTTTATCTCCTGTTTCTAATAAAACTATATCTCCGACAACTACTTCGCCAATATCTATTTCTTGAACCAAGTTATTTCTTCTTACTTTTACTTTAATTTTTGAAGCTTCTTTTACTAAATTATCAAAGGCTGCTTCACTTCCATATTCACTAATACTAGAGATAAATGAAGCTAAAAAAATAGCAATTAGAATACCTATAGTTTCAAACCAATCAAAACTTTGAAATAGTATTACGACTTTAACCGCTAAGGCTATCAATAATATTTTAATTATGGGATCACCTAATGATTCCAATAATAAATGGATAAAAGTACTTCTTTTTTTCTTGGTTAATTCATTGTTGCCATGTTCTTTTCTAGATTTAATTACTTCTTCTTCTGTTAACCCATGTTTCTTCATTTAGTGATTTAGTCCTCCTAGAAAACTATATGTGGACAAACCCTAAATTATACAAAAAGAAAAAGAAGTAATAAACTCCTTAGTTAATCAATTAGAAAACGAGGACGAACACCAACTTCATATGATGCACCATCTGTATAAGGAGCACCATTACCTCGAATACGAACAAAATGACAGTTATGGCCAACCGCCTTTAGCCACCACCAAAAGCATATGCCATTATAACTATTAATAAACTCTGGTTTTAGACTAAATATCGCATACTGGCGGTTATCTATTCCGATATCATAGCCACTGCTTGACCACACGGTTGTTCCAAATACATTTACTTCACTCATTAAGTCTAGTTCACTATCATACCAGTTCCAAGAGGATGATGCTCCATCAGTTGTTCCATATTGATTAGAACGACTACTATCCATTCCATCAGCTAGTAAATTACGAGTTTTAATTACATGTTCATCAAAAGCTGGAGTTATATAATCAGTTAAAACTCTTTGCAGAGTTACATTCCGCATATAACTTCCAACATAGGCCCCTTTCCCATAGCCAATCATTCCTTTTGTTACATCATCTGAGATTCCAGTTGTATCTTTAGTATTCATTTTACTAGTACCTAAAGTAGTAGCTGGAATTATTGTCGCATGACAAGTCATTAAGCCTCCACCTGCTTTATCTAAATAACCATTTTTACTATGTACATCTTGATCACCTGTATGTAAGTAATTATTTAAATCAGCTATTAACCATGTTACTTTATGACTATTTTTATCAGTTGTTATGTAATCCCCAACATAGATATCATCAAATCTACAACTTTCTATCATCTCATATAAACTTTCATTATTATAATAATCTGTTATATCTTTACCACGATAGGTATTTCTTCTTAAACTTACTCCCTCGGATATATATTCATCATATTGTTCTTTACTTATTCCATTAGTTTTAAATTCTATTGTACATTTTGTATCTTTCTTTAAATTATCGATTCTTAAATTCCAAGCATTATAATCCCATGAGCCTATTACTTTATTATTACAGGTAACATTCGTTTTAAATAAGCCATTTCCCCTATCTGGTACCTTATCTACTTCTTTTTCATCTAATTTAATAGCTAATTTAACATCATAACCAAAATCTGGAACTATTCCTTTTATTACATTATACTCTTTTTCTTCCTGATATAAGGCATATGTCCTATAGACTAAAATACCCCCCCCCCAGAACAAGCATTAGCCCTAGAGTTAGGAGGATATTTCTTATTTTTTTATTTTTCTTAAATCTTTCTAATTTCATTATTATCCTCTTTCTATTGTTATTTATAGTATAAGATAAATTAGAATTATTTGCAATTACTTTAGCAAAATAAAAAGGTATTGCTACCTATTTATCTGTGGAACCAATACCACCTGTCCGAATACCGGAAGCATTATCGGAATCAACTATTAAATATTTTTGAAAAATGGCTTGACCAATACAATCACCTTTTTTAATGGTAATATCTTGGTCTAAAACATTAATAAATTGAAAATAAAAGTGTCCATCATTTGATTCATTACCATAGTAATCCGCATCGACAATCCCAATACTATTAGCCATGATTAATCCTTTTTTGGGCCCCGAACTACGATTTACTAACATAATATATTCATCACTTTCACAATAAGCTTTTAAACCGGTTGGAACAAGAGTTGGTTTAACCCCAGGTTTAAATGGAGGAATAGTGATATCTTCCGCGGCTTCAACATCATATCCCGCACTAAATTTAGTTTTTCTAACTGGTAGATTAATATCTTTATCTTCCCAACCTTTAGCTATTTCAAAACCTCTTAATTTCATTATACTGCAACCTCATTTCTTATATTAATTTCTTCATTTAAAGGTATTTCTACAACTTTGTCCATCTTCTTACTCTTATTTATATCAATAACTCGTTGATTAGAAGAACCACGATATTTTAACATCGGATTATGTAATTCTTCTTTAAAATTGCCATCGACTAATACATCAATATAATTTAAAACATCTTTATCTTTTAAATCTTCATAAAGAAAACCAGACCATACCCAGATGGTTTTATCAGGATACATTTCTTTAAAAGCTTTAGCTAATTTAGTTGTTCCTTCGATATTTTTAGGGTGCATTGGTTCACCTCCTAAAATGGATAAACCTTTGATATAATCATATTTACTAAGTTCTAAAACTTTTAAAATTACTTCATCGTTAAATTCTTTACCACCATTAAAATCATGGGTTTCGGGATTAAAGCAATTTTTACAATGAAAGGTACAACCTTGCATAAAGATGGAGACCCGAACTCCCGGGCCATTTGCAATATCCATCTTTCTTATTTTATTGTAATGCATTTTAAGCCTCAGCATCTTTATTGTCTAAATGAATTACGCGTTCTTTTATTTCTTGAGTTCTTCCTTTATTCCAGAAGTTAGCGCCAATATAACCACAAGTACGACGAGCAACATTCATTTTATCATGATCACGATTACCACAATTAGGACAATACCATTCTAAGTTATCATCAATTAAAATTTCTCCTGTATAACCACATTCATGACAATAATCTAATTTGGTATTTAATTCAGCATACATAATATTATCATAAATAAATTTAATTACTTCCATCACAGCTTCTAAGTTATTAGAAAGATTTGGTGTTTCCACATAACTAATAGCGCCCCCAGGACTTAGTTTTTGAAATTCACTTTCTAGTTTTAATTTCGTAAAGGCATCAATTTCTTCAAATACTGGGACATGATAAGAATTGGTAATATAATCCCGATCAGTTATTCCTTTAATTACACCGAAACGTTCTCTTAAGGCTTTAGCAAATTTATATGTAGTTGATTCAATTGGGGTACCATAAACAGAATAATCGATATCTTCCGCTTCTTTCCATTCCTTACATTTATCATTTAATCTTTGCATTACTTTTAAGCCAAATTCTTTACCTTCGCCATTATCGGTATGAGAGTGTCCCGTCATATATTTCACACATTCATATAAACCCGCATAACCAAGAGAAATAGTCGAATAACCATGGTGTAATAATTCATGAATAGATTCGCCTTTTTTAAGCCTGGCTAAAGCTCCATATTGCCATAAAATTGGGGCAACATCACTGGTCACTTTGCTCAAACGTTTATGTCTAATTTGTAAAGCCCGATGGCATAGTTCAAGTCTTTCATCCAAGATTTGCCAGAATGCTTCCATATCTTTATCACTTGATAAAGCCGCATCAACTAAGTTTATCGTAACAACTCCTTGATTAAATCTTCCATAATATTTAGGTTTACCTTCTTCATCAACATATGGAGTTAATAATGAACGACAACCCATGCATGGATAACATTGACCATTACCATTTTTATCAATTTTTAATTGTTTCATAATTTTTTCAGAAATATAATCTGGTACCATTCTTTTCGCGGTACATTCACAAGCTAATTTAGTTAAATAATAATATTTACTATCTTCATGAATGTTATCTTCTTCTAAAACGTATAAAAGTTTAGGAAAAGCCGGGGTTACATATACTCCTTTATCGTTTTTCATACCTTCAATTCGTTGTTTTAGAACTTCTTCAATAATCATGGCTAGTTCTTCTTTATATTCTTGAGTTTCTCCTAAATACATACAAACACTTAAGAAAGGTGCTTGACCATTAGTTGTTGTCATCGAATTAATTTGATATTGGAAAGTTTGAACTCCATCAATAATTTCTTTTTTTAGATCTTCTTTCGCATATTTTTCACAATCTTCTTTTTTAAATTTCCGATTTTTGTATCTTTTTAAATAATAATTATAACTATCTTTTACGAATGGTGCTAAATGGGTAAGTGTAATTGTACAACCACCATATTGACTAGAATTAACGGCCGTGATAAGTTGGGTAGCGATCGTCATGGCGGTTAAAAAGCGATGCGGTTTTTCAATCATTACCCCATTAATATTAGTGCCATTTTGGAGCATATCCTCTAAATTAATTAGATCACAGTTATGTAAAGCATTTTGGGCAAAATAATCGGCATCATGGAAATGAATAATCCCATCATCATGAGCTCTTACAATATCTTCCGGAAGTAAAAATCTTCTGGTAATATCGGTACTCGTAATCCCCGCTAGATAATCTCTTTGGGTCGTGACAATTTTGGCATTTTTATTGGAATTTTCCGTATTCCAATACTCACTTTCACCATCAATTAATTCTTTAATCGCTAAATCTGTCGTATTACTCTTTCTTACTAATTCTCGTGTATAACGATAAGTAATATATTTTTTAGCTAAAGCATATTTACCAATACTCATTAACTTTACTTCAATAATATCTTGAATATCTTCCACTAAAATTCTTTTTTTACCTAAATTTTCAATATATTTAATAATATTTTTTATTTGAGTGGCACTAGCTTGATCTTCTTCTTCCACTTCTTTGTTAGCTTTAGATATAGCAAGTTCAATTTTCTCTGGGCTATAATCAACCATATGGCCATCACGTTTAATAACTTTCATAATTCTCTACCTCTTACTTTCCACCAAAATCATATCGCGTTTTATTTAAAGTAAGATGTTGCAATTGCAACAAATTAACATTTTTGTTAAAATTATTTTAGAGGTGGTAAAATGAGTGCCTTATTTCAAGGAATTAGTCTAAAAAGTAAAGAACATTTACTTTACACTTTAGAATCTCATTCCTTTACATTTCCGAAAAATACCAGTATTATGACCGTGATTAAAAATGATAATATTATTGGCTTTGTCGAATATGGTTATATGCAAATTATTCGTTTAGATGCTAATGGAAATACAACAATTATTGAAGAATTAACTGAAGATAGTGTATTTGGCACCCTTTTATCTTCTTTAAATAATCCTGAATATGATGTTATAGCTAAAGAAGAAACCAAGATTGTCATTATTAGTTATGATAATCTTATTAAAGAAGAAAAAGTAAGTAGTCCTTATAATCGTTTTATTAAAAACTTATGGGAAATTGCGACCAATAAAATTAATGAAAAAAATGAAAGAATTGAAATTTTAACGAAAAAAACTATTCGCGATAAACTCTTAGAATATTTTAAAATTGTTTCTTTAAAAAATGGAGCAAAAATTATTTATTTACCTTTTAGTTTTACTGATTTAGCCAGTTATTTAGCTGTTGATCGAAGTGCGATGAGTCGCGAACTTAAAAATCTAAAAGAGGAAGGTTTTATTAAAATAGATAATAAGAGAATTACCCTACTTTATTAATTTTTTAACATTATTTATGGCACTTTTTTCAATACGAGAAACTTGGGCTTGACTAATATTTAAACTGTTCGCTATTTCCATTTGCGTTTTACCAATAATAAATCTTTCAATCAAAATATCTTTTTCGCGTTTTTTTAATTTATTCATGGCTTTTCTTACCGAGATTAGCATATCTCGCGTATTTTTATCATCTTTTTGGTCGGCAATTTGATCTAATAAATAAATAGTATCACCCCCATCATTATAAATGGGTTCATAGATACTCATAGGTTCTTTTAGGGAATCTAAAGCAAAATTTATTTGGTATTCATCAATATTTAAAGCCTTAGAAATCTCCGTATTACTTGGTTCATGATTATGTTGCATAATATATTCATCTTTAAATTTTAAAATATTATAAGCGGTATCTTTAATACTCCTACTTACCCGAATCGTCGTATTATCCCGGATGTATCTTTTAATTTCGCCAATTATTAAAGGACAAGCATAAGTTGATAATTTTAAATTATAAGATAAATCAAAATTATCAATAGCTTTGATTAACCCAATTACCCCCACTTGGAATAAATCATCTAAATTATATTTTTCTTTATTAAATCTTTTTAATATACTTAAAACTAATTTTAAATTACCATTAATTAATTCTTCTTTAGCTTTTAAATCACCCTCTTTTTGATATTTTAAAAATAAGGCATTCATTTCTTCTTGTTTTAAAACTTTAATATTATTGGTATTTAAACCCGTTATATCTACTTTATATTTACTCAAAATAAAAATTGCTCCTTTCATTTAAGTTTTGAAGCAATTTTTTAAATTTTATTCATTTTTTATACTTTTAATAAATTTTTTAAGTTTTTAATTACCTTTTTTTCTATTCGAGAAATATAAGATTGACTAATTCCTAGAAGTTCAGCTACTTCTTTTTGGGTATATTCTTTGGTATTATTTAGTCCATATCTTAAAACCATAATTTGTTTATCTCTTTTATTTAGTTTATTAATTTCGGTAGCTAAAAGTTTTTTATCTAAGGAACTTTCAAATTCTTTAATGACTATATCACAATCAGTTCCTAAAATATCTTCAAGTCTTAGTTCATTACCTTCACTATCATAATTTAAGGCATCTTCTAAAGATATTTCCGTTTTGCGTTTTTTATTTTTTCTTAAAAACATTAATATTTCATTAGCAATACATCTGGAAGCATAAGTAGCCAGTTTGATATTTTTATCAATTTTATAAGTATTGATTCCTTTAATTAAGCCAATGGAACCAATGCTTACTAAATCTTCAATATCATAACCTGTTCCTTCATATTTTTTAGCTAAAAATACAACTAAACGCAAGTTATGTTCAATCAATTTATTCCGGGCTTCCCCACTTCCTTTTTGCATTTCAATTAATAATTGTAATTCTTCTTCTTTCGGTAAAGGGGGTGGCAATTTATCGGTACTCCCCACAAAGAAACAATTTTGATATTTAGCTTTTAACCAAGCTAGGATTTTTTTTATCATTCTATCTCCTCCAATATTTTACTATGTAAAATACATTCTACTCCATTCATATTAAATTTTTTGTCAGTTATACCAACTAAATAGTTAAAATATTTTTTTTCGTTAATTTTTACTTCTTTGGGTTTTATGCAAGGTAATAAATTATGATTATTTAGACTATTAAATGGTACATACATAACGGGATATTTAGTTAAATCAATAATATTTTTTTCAATTAGAATAATCGGTTTATTACTAACGGGATCATATAGTTTATTACCAGTATCTAAATAACCATTTAAATTTAGTTTGGTACCATCTTTTAAAGTAAGACTAACCGGATAATAAAGATTATAATTGCTTTTAAAATCTTTAGCTTGTTTGATATATAAGATTAAAATAACGGGGGTAAGTAGAAAAATAAAACCGAGATTTAGATTAAAGCCATTTTCGATAAACATAAGGCCTAAAGTCGTATAACTAAATTCTAAATTCAAGTAATAAATAAAGCCACCTAAGATAATACTAATCATATAAAAATAGATAAAGTTAGTTAAAGTATATTTTAAATTTTGATATTTAAAAGTAATTATGTTCATGAAAAGACCGACAACTATTTTAAAGATAAATAAACTAATAGTATTTAAAGGATAAATTAGTATTAAAAGGGTAATTACACCCATTAAAGAGCCCAAAAAGAGGCGTTTTAAAGATGCATGCCTTTTTAAGACAATACTAGTGGTCATTAATATTAAAAAATCTAAATATAAATTTAAAAAAAATAGTAAATCAACATATAAAGTCATTTACTTTCACCTAATTTATTATAATAAAAAGATATTTTAAATTTTGTCGAAATAAAAAAACTGCTAATTTTTAACAGTTATTTTAATTCTTTTAAGCGTTCATCTACTTCATCAAAAAATTTATAAATATGCGTACAACTTTCCGATAAAGATGGTTTATCTAATTGATGTTCTTGACTTATTTTCTCAGCATTTTTCCGGGCTTTAGCTAATACATAATAAATTATAAATTTCTTCATCATTTTTCTTATATTTATAGTTTAAACCTTTATTTTTAAAATATTCGTTTAATTTCTTTTCATATGTCGTTCTATTCATCTTAGAAGTAATATAATTAAAATGTAAAAGAAACCAAAATTCGATAGCTTGATTTGACCATAAAGGAATATAACCACTTCGCTTACACATTTCGATAGCCTCATCAAAATCTTTATCTCTAAAACTATCTTTAACCACAAATATTTTTCCATAAGGAATTACATTATTTGCATACTTATCTATTAGTAATTGTAATTCTGTTGCTTTAACTAAAGAAGTAGTATTCATCCCCTTACCTATAATTTTAACTTTTAATTTATATTCATCTAAAATATGTTTATTAATTTCTTCAACAGCTTTTAAAAAATAATTAGGTTCCGTTTTTATTCCTTCACAGATAATTAGCCAATTACTTGATTTTTGTTTTAAAACATTTTCTTTTCTTTTTTGACGTTCTAACAATCGCCTATTATAAAGATTATCGCTCCCCATAATTCACCTATTCATCATATGGAATAGCCCCGAATTGACCTGTTAAATATTTTTTTTCATAATCAGCATCAACTCGTAAATTTCTAAATTCACTTAAAGAATATAATTTAGATATTCCTAGTTTATCTTTATCGATTAAATATAACTCATCTCTTCTTAAATCATTACTATTAAATAAAAATGTAGAATGAGCGGTATAAATTAATTGGGCATTATTTTTGTTAATACTTTTATCCATATACATATTTACAATTTTTTTAAATAACAGAGGATGAAGTTTGACGTCCATTTCATCAATACATAATACTCCGCCCATTTCTAGATTTTTTAAAATGGTGGGCATAATATTAAAAATCCGAATAGTTCCATTTGATTCAAGATGTAGAGGCAAAAGTAAATTCTTTTTAGCATCATCAATTGTTTTATGAATACCACAAATATTATACATTTTACCTTCATTTGTTTCTACTTCTTCAATATTAACCCCTAATAAGCAAGGATCAAATTCATTAATAATTTTTTGAAATTTGCCATAAACAGCATCATTCTCTTTTAAAATATCAATACTAGATTTTTTAAATTCACTTTCAATACGAAAATCAAATTTTTTAATATAATCATATAAATCTCTTAAAATGTCCTTTTCTTCTTTTATAGCAATACTACTTAATACTAATAATTTTTCAGTATTAATATCATTACTAAATAGATTCCAAGTTTTTTCATATTTACTATATAATTTTCCAAAAGTAATTTGATTTTTAGTTCTCTCAAAAATTATTTTTTGTTTAGCTCGCGTATTTAAAGCAAATTTTTTAAGATAAAGCCACTCTTCATCTATTTGATTTTTATTTAAGGAAAAACCATAGCGATATTCGAATGAGCCTAAGGCAATAGATACTTCGTATTCGGAGTTTTCATTAAGGCTTTTTTGACTAAATAAGAAAGGATTGATTGGCAAATCATTTTTAATATCCATTTTATTAGAATATTTAATAAAACTAAACATATAATTTAAGGCCTCTAATAAGCTACTTTTCCCGGAAGCATTAGCACCATGAACAGCAATAACTGGTAAAATATTATTGCCATTTACGTTAATTGTAGATTCAATATGTCTTTTTTCTTGGGTAGCTACTAAATCTAAACAAGTTTCATTATAAAAACATTTATAATTTTTAAATTTAAATTGTAATAACATAATTTTTCCCTCCAATTGGCTTTATAATAGCATTATTTATAAAAAATGTAAAGTTTTAAGAGAAATTTTCTCTTAATTTTGCTTATTTTTATGCTGTATTAATTATTATATAATTAAATAATTATATTATGTATTTTAAGGCAATAAAAAAACTGCTAATTTTTTTAACAGTTTAATTTTATTTTAAAAACCATCATGATTTCTTAAAAAAGATGGAATATCATATTCAGGATCATCTTCTTCTTTCGGACGTCTTTTAGGCATTTTATCATCATAAGCAAGCGAAGTATTATCATTGTCATCATCTTTACCATCAAAACCAGTAGCAATAACCGTAACGATTACTTCATCATTTAAATTAGAATTAGGAATAGCTCCGAAAATAATATTAATATCACTATTCGCAGCTTCTCTTACGGTTTCAACAGCATCTTCTATTTCAAATAAAGTAAGGGAATCTCCTCCAGTTATATTAATAATGGCATCAGTTGCTCCTTCAATAGTTGTTTCTAAAAGAGCACTAGATACTGCTTGTTCCGCAGCCTCAACAGCCCGATTTTCGCCAACACCCATACCAATACCAATTAAAGCGGTACCACTTTTTTCCATTACGGTTTTAACGTCGGCAAAGTCTAGGTTAATTATTCCCGTTACCGCGATTAAATCGGAAATTGATTGAACGCCACGATGTAAAACATTATCTACTTCTTTAAAGGCATCTTGGAAACTTGTTGTTTTATCAATAATATCTCTTAAGCGATCATTTGGAATAATAATTAAAGTATCAACATGTTTTTTTAATTCTTCTAATCCTACAAGAGCATGTTCCATTCTTCTTTTACCTTCAAATCTAAATGGTTTCGTCACAATTCCGACCGTCAAAGCTCCTAATTCTTGCGCAATTTCTGCGATGATTGGAGCAGCTCCGGTACCAGTTCCACCACCTAAACCACAAGCAATGAAAACCATGTCTGCTCCTTTAATAGCTTCTTCAATTTCTTGTTTACTTTCTAATGCCGCTTCTCTACCTACTTCCGGATTAGATCCGGCACCTCTTCCTCCCGTGATAGTTTCCCCGATTTGAATTTTATGTTCCGCATGAGATGCATTTAATACTTGTAAATCAGTATTTACAACATAAAACTCGACACCTTGAACTCCTTCATCAATCATTCGGTTAACTGCATTACAGCCACCACCACCAACACCAAATACTTTAATTTTAGCAATCGGGTCTATTTTTAATCCGTTCATCACACACTCTCCTTAATTATCGAAAAAATATCCAAATAATTTACCCAAGATAGAATTATCTGAAATATTAACTCTTTTATGTTTTTCACTTAACTCATCTTGTTCATCTAAACTAAAGATAGAAAACTCTTTTCCTTTTAATTTAGCTTTATTATTATAATATTTAATTAATCCAAGACTTGTACTATATTTATTATTTCTTGCTCCAATTTCATATGTTTTAGCTAATTTAGCATTTTTACCAAAAACACTATCTAAAGCAAGTTCAAAATCGGGTATCTCACTCATACCACCTGTAACTATTATATAATGTATTTCCTTTTTTGTTAAGTGATTAATTTCTTTTTTTGCAATTTCTAATATTTCTTCTATCCTACCAGCCACAATTTCACTAGCTTCATATTGGTTAATGGTTATATTTTCACCATCTTTGGTTGTTAGGTTTTCTTTAGCACTAGCTTGAGCTAAACGAATAGAAGCAAGGCAAAATTCTTCTTTAATTTTCTTAGCATCAGTTAAATTAAGATTATAGGTATAAGCTAAATCATTATCGATATTAACTCCCCCCATCGGAACTACTTTAGTATTTGTAAGAACACCTTTATTAAAAACCGAAATCGTCGTTGTCATCGCCCCGATATTAATAATTGTCCCAACTAAATCATTTAATTTAGGATTTTTTAAATTATGATAATCTCCAATTCCAGTTAAAGAAACATCTATAACTTCAACCCCCATTTTTTCTAAGCATTTAACAATAGGTAATATATATTTTATTGATACTAAAGTCATTACAGTTTTAACACTTAATTTTTCACCAGTTTGACCTAAAGGATTTTTGGAAATTGTTTCATCTAATTTAAAGGTAATTGGAATTAAGTTTACGACTTCTAATCCTTCAGGTATTTTATTATAAACAGAAGCTTGCATAGCCCTTATAATATCTAAACCTTTAACCATCTTTTCTTCATTGGTAATAGTTGTATAACCTTCACTCATTAAAAATTCTACTTCATTACTAGGAATAGTAATTATTAATTTACTTATTTTTAAAGCTACGATATCTTCGGCTTTTTTAAGAACATTCTTTAAACTTTGAGAAAGTAAATCTATAGATACAATTACGCCATTTTTTACCCCTTTACTAGGAACTTCAGCTAAAGCAATTATATTTAATTTATCTTTAATCATTTCTCCAACAATTAATTTTAGAGAACTGGACCCGATATCTAAACTAGCTATTATCTTTCTCATTTTTTATTCTTCCTTCTATTTTATCTTAATTATATAAAATTAGACTTCAAAACTCAAGTTTTATTTGGGCTAGTAAAGATATAATTTGTTACAGTTCAGTCAAGGAATTAAAAAATATAAATAAACCATTGTAATTAAAGGGAATAATAGATGTTTAAAAAAAAGTATCAAACTCTCTTTTTAGGGCAAAAATTATAAATATTCATTGATTTTTGCTTAAAAAACATTATTTTTATACTAAAAATGACCATTAATCCCTGTATTTATCTGACTGAACTGTAACTATAATTTTAAGATTATTTGATTAGGAAACGAGGACGGACACCATGCGAGTAGGATGCGGCATACGCATCGGCAACGCCACCGTCGCCGACACCAGCAAAGCCCGTAGAGAGGGCGACCGCTTTTAACCAATAATGGAATCTAGTAGTACCATAACTATTAATAAATTCAGGCTTGAGCTTAAATATTGCGTATTGTCGATTATCGATTCCGATATCATAACCTGATGAGGACCAGACAGTACTTCCATATACATTTACTTCACTCATTAAATCTAACTTGCTATCATACCAAGCCCAACCAGATGAGGCACCAACACTATAACCAGAACTTGTTCCAAATTGATTAGAACGACTTCCATCATATTGGTCAGCAAGTAGATTGGTATATTCTATTATATTATCGCCAAATACTGGTTTTATATATGTTTCAAATATACTTGGCAATGTTTCTTGTTTCATTTTACTCCCGACATATGAGGCTATATTTGTTCTTGTATTTCCATCTTTAGTTGTAAGTTCACTGTTTTTATATGCAATTCCTGTAGAATTACTATCATTCATCCTATCATCCTCTAAAGGAATCGCTGGAATAATTGTTGCGTGGCATTCTTTCAAATCTTCATACCCCGAATGTAAATAGTTATTTAAATCCGCGATTAACCAAGTAATATTATGTCCATCCTTATCTGTCTTTATATAATCTCCAACATAGATATCATCAAAACTACAATTACTTATTTGGGTATATAATTCTTTATTATTATATAAATATGTAATATCTTTACCTCGATAAGTATTTCTTCTTTTATTTACCCCAGCTTCTAATAATTCAGAATATTCTTCGGGACTTAAATTAGAAGTAAACTCTAAATTACATTTAGTTTCTTCTGTTATATTATTTAATTTTAAATCCCATTCATTATAGTCCCATGAGCCTGTTGTATCATTTGTACATTTTACTTTTGTTTTATATAAACCTCGGGCAGGTATTTCATCTCTTTCTTTACCATCAACTAATATGGCTACTTTCGTATTATTTATTTTTTGATATTTTCCTTGGGTATAATTATATATTCTACTTACTAAAATACCCCCCCCCCAGAACAACGATTGTACCTAGGATGGGAAGAATTTTTTTGATTTTTTTCATAAATGTTTTCCTCCTCTATTGTTATCTATAGTATAAAATAATGATAAATAAAATTCAAGAACTACTTTAATAATTTTTCTATTGATTGTTTAAATTCAAGTTCTTTATTTTCTTTATTATAAAAAGGAAAACCCCAAATTAAATATTGGTTATTATCAACAAATTTTACAACTGGTAGAGAATTTTCTTTAATTTTTAAAAGAAAATCTTCTTTCCATTTATCTTGAATTAATAAATGATTACCTTTTGGTTCAATGAAAATCTGATATTGACATGGTTTATTATTATTAATCAATACTAATAAATAATCTGGTTCAAATCTTTCACCATTTTCAAATGAATAGATAGCTAATTCTCTTTCATTGCGGATTAAAAATACTTGTTCAAATTTTTCTTTTAAAATAGCAACATAATCATTAAAAAATTTAACAAATTTCTTTTCTTCAGTTGTACCATAATTATCATTATATACATACCAATCCTTATCTGAAAGATCTAATCTATAATCATCATTTATAACATCTTTTTGAGATATACCTATACTATCATTACCAGGATTAGTAATATTTATAATTTTATCTTTAAATATTTCATTAAATTTAACTGCATAAAATTCTTTAGAACCTTCATATTCTATGGCATATTGTAAGATATTATCGCTTAATTTATAAAATAAATTAAATAAAGCTTTAAATAATTGTTCATTATTAGGTATTTTATTAACTGTATTAATTTTAATATTTATATTTCCTAAATAAGAAGGAGATTCTATAAATTCTTTTATAGATGTTAAATTAGGAAAATATTGTTTTAATGTTGAAAATTGAAAAATACTATATTTTCGTAGAGCTGAAAAAACTAGATTGTAGTTTTTATTAGCTATTTCTTTTATTGTATAATTATTTTCATTTAAAGGTTCTGTAATATTTCGAAAATCTATATTTTCGCCAAAAATACTTTCATTTTTAGTTATTCCTGAAGAAAAAGTATATTCATGAATATTATTTTTTATAATTTCAGGAATTGAAGTAATAGTACTTCTATTTTTTAATATTTTATCATTTTTAAAGATTAATCCAGTTTTATAAAATTCAGTTTGTTTAAAACTTTCTTTTAACTTATATTCTATTTTTTTATTTTCTTCAGGGATTATTCCCGTTTCTTTTAAGGCAACTTTTAATTCAGAAATATATCTTGATTCTAATTGACAATGATATAATAATGTTTCACATATTCTTAGATCATTAGTTAAATCATTATCATATTTTCGAGTAAATTTATCTTGATCATAAGATATCGAAAAAGGACAATATCTAGCTCCTCGACCAATTAGTTGCGCTTCTTGAATCGTTTTTTTACCAGGTAAGCCCATTCTTCCATCTCGTGTTTCATATAATCTTACAATATCGAATAAACAAAGAACATCCCAACCTTCATCTAACATTTTTACCTCAAAAATTGCCCGATATTGATTATTATAACTATCTAAATTATTAATTTTTTCTAAGTATTCTTTTTCTTTCTCTTTTCTAGTTATTAATAAACATTTATTTACACTAAAATCATCTTTAATTTCTTTTATTAAATTAGATATTAAAATATTATTCTTTTCATAATAAATAAACATATTCATTAAAATTTCACTAGTAGTATCTTCTTTAATATTTAAAATATCTTTTTCAGTTAAATTTTCAATTAGTTCTTGAAATAGCTTAAAATTATTTTCACATTTTTCAACTAAATCTGATTTAAATAAAATAACAGGTTTAATATCAATATTATAATCTTGAAAAAGTTTTAAACGATATTGACTTGTTAATATCGCAATTAACATTTTAGTTTTTAAAGAGGCATTACTTTGTAAAGTTTCAACTTCTTTAGAATAACCATCTTCTCTAAATCTTTTTAAAGGATAATTATAAATTATTTTATTTTTATATTTAGCTTGAATTTTTTCATTATCAATATCACAAGTAGCTGTAAATTCTAATAAAATATTTTCGGGATTAGCATGTAATAGTCGATTATTAATCGTATTCTCCCAAGAAGTTTTTTCTTCTTTTTCTAAAGTAGATAATTTATTATTTAAAGTTAGAGCATTAACATGATGAGCTTCATCAGAAATAAAAACAGTTTTATTTTTTATAAAGTCTAATTCCGATAATTGATTTTCTTTTACAAATATAATTTGTTCATGTAATCCTTGAATTGTGGAAAAACATATATTAATATCATTATCTTGGCAATTTTGAAAATTATTTACAACATTTATTTTAATATTTTTACCGGCTATATTTAAATTTTTATTAAATAAATATTTAGAAGAATTTATATCTAAAAAATTATCCTTTGTTTTATTAATAATAGTCGTTGAATTAACAAAAAAAAGAAAATTACGATAACCTTTTTGGTATAAATCTAAAATTAAATAAGCCATTAAAAGAGTTTTTCCACTTCCAGTTGCCATATGAAATAATACTTGCGTTGGTTTTTCTCTAATTTCTTGATTATTCATATAAATTTCAAAATTAATTAGAGCTTCTTTTTGATAAGTTCTTAAATTATATTTAGGATTAAGATTTTTTAAAATATCATTAGATAATTCAATATTTAAATTACCATATTTTCTTATTGTATCTAAAGTCTTATATAAATAATCATTCATATTTAATCCTATTCCTTTCAAGTTATTTATTAATTAATATCATAAAATTTTTTATTAAATGCTTTATCTTTATCACTAATTTTATATGATTTATCATCTATTTCTGAATAATTAACATATAACATATTTTTATCAAGTAATGATAGTAAAATTTGTTTTTTTTGATCTAAAGATAAATAATTAAATTGTTCAATATTATTATCAAATTTTTGTAAATCAATATTATAACTTATATAAGCATTTTCTTTAATTTTTTCATAAACTTTATTAATTTGTTTTTCACTTTTAATATTTTTTATTTCTTTAATAAAAATGTTATTGTTATCTTTTAAATTCATTGATTTAAAAGATCCTCCCCCATCCCAAGCAATTTCTTTGGAAATTCCTGATGAATCATTTTTAATTACATTTTCCATTCGCGTAATTGCTTTAGTAAAATGGGTTTCTAATTGTTCAATGCCAATGTATTGTCTTTTTAGTTTATGACATACCGCGGTAGTAGTCCCACTTCCAAGATAAGCATCTAGGACAATGTCATGGGGTTTCGTAGATATTTCAATAATTCTTTTAATTAATTTTTCAGGTTTTTTACCATTTCTTAGTTTGACATTTCCCTCTTTAGCTATACCTTCCCAAGATATATCATTCCAAAAAGTTGTTAGTCTTCTAGCTGGAACAGTTTCCCCATTAATATTTTTAAATATTTTCTTATAAAATAAAACTAATTCCCCATTTAAAATATATCTATTTTCTCCATTTGAATCTTTATCAACTATTATTGTTCCTTTATTAGCTAATGATTCTTTTAGTTTTTCTTTTAGAGAGTTAGATGGTTTATTAGGATTAAAAGTCCGAAATACTAAATCTTTATTTAAAAAAGCAATTTCAGCTTTCGTATTATATAAGATTTCTTTATAATTATCACCATATTTTTCTTGTAATTGACGCCAAGTATTATTATTATATGGTTTTGAAAGGCCTAATTTTTCATAAGCTAAATCTGTTATATTGGTAAATTCTAGTTTATTTATATCAGTCATTATATATTTATAATTTTCATCATATTCTTTCTTTATATAAATATTATTTTCATTAAAACAACTCTTTTTATAATTTTTATCTTTAACATATATTAATAAATATTCGGTATTAGATATTAAACCGGGATTTATATCTCCAAAACCTCCTTGGGAAGAAGAAGTTTCTATAGCAACTTTATCAAAAGAATTATCTCTACCAAATATTTCATCCATTAAAACACTTAAATAAGCTTGTTCATTATCATCAATGCTAATAAAAATTAAACCATCAGGTCTTAATAATTCTTTAGCGACTTCTAATCTATTTTTTAACATAACTAACCAACTGCTATGTTTAAAAGAATCATTATATGGAACATAATCCCCATTTGTATTATATAAAACATCCCAATAAAGACATTTTACTTTACCTCTAAAACGAGGTAATAAGCTACATAATACAAGAAAATTATTTCCATTTATTATTAAATTATCACTCATTTGATAATCCATATTACCTTCACCATGTAATTTAATATTAGTAAATACTTTAGGATCTTTTAGAACATCTATTTGTTTTTTGGAAAGTGTTTCATTATAAAATATTTCATCTCTTTTGTTATCTTCTTGTTTGGAATCAAATTCTAAAACACAATCTTTATAAGGAAAATCTAAAACAACATCATTTTTATTTAAAAAATCTTTATTTTCTAAATCATATAACCCAATATTTTGGGAAAATTTAGTAAAACTATTGGGTAAAAATTCTTTATTATTTATTAACCAAGCAAATTCCATTTTATCAAAAACATAATTATCCGCAACTTTAACAAAAAAGTATTCTCGCATTATTGGATCATTAAACAAGGTTGCAATAAGTTTAGGATCCATTTTCATAGCACTTTCATATATTTTATTTTTTAATAAAGTATTGTCTTCTGATATATATTCTGGAATAGTTTCTAATAAATTAACTAGTTTTGTAAAAACATTATTCATTTTTATCAACCTCGTGTCTAATTATAACACGGTTTATTTGTTTTTTAGGAATAAATTCCCTATTTAAGTTATAAATAGTATTATTTAGATGGCGTCCCTGGACAGAGTCGAACTGTCGCTCTAAGCCTTAGGAGGGCCTTGTTTTATCCAACTAAACTACAGGGACATAAACTTATTTTACAATAAAAAAAGAGGATATTAAACCCCTATTTTTGAATTGTTAACATATTAAAGATAAATATTAAATAAATCCCTAATTTTAAACCTACTTTAAATCTTTGCATTTCATATAAAGCAACTACTTTATCAACAATTGTTAAACATATACTTTCTTTATATTTAGGTATGACTTTACAGCTAGGAAACATATGAGATTCAATCATATTTTTTTGTAAATCACTAATTTCAAAATATTTAGAAGCATTTAAATAAGCAAGTTCTGGATGTTCTTTAAAACATTCTTTCGTTGTTTTACCTTCTAATTGATAATTAAAATAAAAATCATGTAAAAGGGCTGCTCTTGTAGCTTCAATATAGTTAAAATGTAATTTCTTACTTACTTTATACACTCCTTTAGCTACACGATAACAATGACCATATCGGGAAATACCATGGTGCATTTCTTCTTTTAATTCTAAAAAATTAGGATTATTATTTATATCTTTAATAATATTTTCAAATTCATCATAATTATTTGTCTTTTGCATGTTTACCACCTATTCGACCCATTCATTATAACACATTTAATTTAATTTGCCAAATCACTATAATTATATGCAATATTTAATTAAATTTATATATCTTTCTAGCTATTTTATAACCTGTTAGGCTTAAGTAATTACCTAGTTTTGTGGGTATATAAGTTAATCCTGATAATTTTAAATATTTTAATTTTAAATATATTTTATTATTATTTTCTTTGATAAAATTCCATAATTCTTCTCTTTTAGTAATTGATTTTTCATCTTTAGCCATTAAAAGATAAATAGAAGATATGGTCATCATCATCGATAACATACTTAGCATATAACGATATAATTTAACGGATTTTGCTTTTACTCGTTCTAAATCTACACAAGTAGCTATTATTTTAGTCACTTTAATTTGTTGATCTACTCTTTTAATCATATTTTGTTCATTTACGGATTGATCTTCTCGACCAATAAAATATTCATAAAAATCCATATCTAAATAATATAAAGTCTTGACAAATGGTAAAGGCATGTAAGCAACAATATTATCAACATAAAAGGTATGTTCCGGTAAATTTAGTTTACATTCTCTTAAAATAGTAGTTCGATAAACTAAAGCATGCATTATTAAATATTGACTAGGTTTAAAATAACCTAAATCATCCCAAGAAAGAATTTTTTCAGGTTCAAAGACATTTTTATAACTCATAACTTTACGTTCATTTTCATATAAATGATTATAAATATAATTTACAATATATAAATCGATATTTTTTTTGGTTTTTTCTTGTTTTTTTATAGTTTTTAATAATTTATTTAAGGCTTCTTTATTTACCCAATCATCACTATCAACTACTTTAAAGTATTTTCCTTCGGCTATTTTTAAGCCAGCATTAACTCCACTCCCATGGCCACCATTTTCTTTATCTATTACTTTAATTATCGTGGGATAATCTTTTTGATAACTTTTAGCAATTTTTAAAGTATCATCTGTACTTCCATCATTAACAATGATTATTTCCACGTCTTCTCCACCAACTAATAATGAATCAATACATCTTTTCATATAACTTGCCGAATTATAACAAGGTACAACAAACGAAATATATTTCATATCTCACCTACTATCTTTAGACATTTTATCAAAAATATCTTATTTAAACAAGTTTACAAATTTTAGATGAATATGTTATAATTTTGGCAGGCCTCTGTGGTGAAATTGGTAGACGCGCTGGACTCAAAATCCAGTAGTAGCAATACTGTGCCGGTTCAAGTCCGTCCAGAGGCACCAGAATGATTAATACTCGGAAAGCTCGAGTAAAAATAGAAAACGTACTTGATAAAAGTGCGTTTTTATGCTAATATGTATTTGTCAAGGAAACTTGCATAAAATAAAAAAGGGAACATTCAGTTTTTGTGAGTTGAATGCCTACCCAATTAATATTGTTTAGACATTTAATTCATGTAAGAATTAAGTGTCATTTTTTTATTACTACTATCATAACGATAAGGAGAAATAAAATGATAGCAATGAGCTTTAGAA
>CANPZX010000017.1 GCA_947589195.1 uncultured Bacilli bacterium
GGAAAATGGGATTATAATGCCTGGAATTTAAAATTAGATAATTTAAAGAAAGATACTAAATGTAATATAACGTTTACATCTGGTCTAACTGATGCTGAATATCAAGAATATTTAGAAGCGGGAATAGCTTTAAGAAGAAATACGTATCGCGGAAAAGATATAACATATTTATATGATAATCAAAAGTTATATGATCAAATAGGAAAATGTACGTTTGATGATATCTATGTAGGAGATTATTTTACAACAAATAAAAATAACAAAAATATAACATGGTTAATAGCTGATTTAAATAATTACTTACATACAGGTGATCAAGATGTACATAGTAAAAATGGTTATTTAGATAAAGCAGGTGGAGGCTTAATGGCATGTCATGCCACCATAATTCCTGCTAAATATTTAGATACTAGTAAAATGAATACACAAAATACCACCGGAGTAGTAGATGATATACCAGAAGGGAATGAATACCCCGGTCATGGAAAAGGGGCATATGTGGGAAGTTATATGCGAAATATAACATTGCCAAAAGTATTAACTGATTATATTAAACCAGCTTTTGGAGAACATGTATTAAAAACACGTAATTTATTAGCTGACCAATTTGAAAGTGGTCGTTCAAATCAATGGGGAAAAAATGGTGGAGCCTCATCCGGCTGGGCCTGGTATGATAGTAAGTTAGATTTAATGAGTGAAGTAAATGTATTTGGAAGTACAGTTTGGTCATCAAGCGGTTATGATATCGGAATCGATAATCGACAATACGCAATATTTGGGCTTAAGCCAGAATTTATAAATAGTTATGGTGAGTCAAGGTTTGTTTATTGGTTAAAAGCGGTCGCCGATTCTACGGACTTTGCTAATGTTGGCATCCTTGGCGTTGTTGGCCCGAACATCGCATCTTATTCGTATGGTGTCCGTCCTCGTTTTCTAATTGACTAATTTGTAAAATATAATGTCAATTTATTAATAAATAATATATAAAAATAAATATAAATGGTAAAATTAAAATGTAAGTGTTATCCAGTAAGATAATACTCGCATTTATTTTGAGTACTCCCCATATTTAAGTATGGCTAGTACTACTTTTTATATTTACCATATTATAATTAACATAATTATAATGATAAAAAACATCTTTATCCATAACTTTATTCTTACTTTGTACTTCTAAATAATAAAACCCCCTGAAAATAAAAATTGAAATATAAATGAGATTATAACAAAGGTAGTACAAGTGGTTATATAAAAAGTAATAAAGAAATCAAAGAAATCCACAAAAGTTTCTTTGATTTTTTAATTTTGCAAAAGAAGTAATAAAATGTAAAAAGTTTTTAAATTAAGTTAATTAAAATTGTCTGTAAAAATCTCCCCAATTTCGGTAAATTTGGGCTTGATTTTCATATAATATATTGCTATAATGGTAGTCGTATGACGGCGAAGATGTGCGAGGTTGCTGATACACTAGGCGAAGTTGTTAAAGCAAAGTTTAGAAATCAGGGAATTCGTTTCGGAGCTAGTCTATACTAGATATAGGCGAAAGGAGAACATGGAAGCATGTCAAAAAGTAAAGTACGTATCAACCTAAAAGCTTTTGATAACAAAGTGTTAGATTTAGCGGCTGGGAAAATCGTCGAAACTGTAAAAAGACTAGGGGGCAAAGTAAGTGGCCCAGTACCACTTCCTACAGAAGTTGAAAAAGTCACAATCTTAAGAGCTGTTCACAAATACAAAGATTCACGTGAACAATTCGAAAGTAGAACTCACAAAAGATTAATCGACATCGAAGAACCTAGCAAAGAAGTTATTGATGCTTTAACTCGTTTAGATTTACCAAGCGGTGTAGACATCGATATCAAATTATAATATAAGGAAGGAAAAGAAAAATGAAAGGAATCTTAGGACGCAAAGTTGGAATGACACAAGTATTTGCGAAAAATGGTACTTTAATTCCCGTCACAGTAATTGAAGTAGAACCAAATGTCGTAATGCAAGTTAAGACTAAAGAAACTGATGGTTATAATGCCATTCAACTTGGCGTAGTTGACAAAAAAGAAAAAAAAGCAAACAAACAAGAAATTGGCCATGCTAAAAAAGCTGGTACCACACCTAAGCGCTTCTTAAAAGAAATTAGAAATGTTGAAGGTGAGTATACTTTAGGAGCTATTCTTAAAGCCGATGTATTCGAAGTTGGCGAAATCGTTGACGTAACTGGTACATCTAAAGGAAAAGGTTTCCAAGGTGTAATTAAAAGACACAATCAAAATCGTGGACCTATGGGTCATGGCTCTCAATACCATCGTCGCCCTGGTTCAATGGGTACAATGCTACCAAAAAGAGTATTAAAGGGTAAAAACTTACCAGGACATATGGGTAATGAAACTATTACCATTCAAAATCTTCAAATTGTTGAAGTAAATGCCGACGAAAATTACATTTTAGTAAGTGGCAATGTTCCTGGTGCTAAAAATTCATTAGTTTTAATTAAATCAGCAGTTAAAAACACGAAGAAAAAAGACACTCCTGAAGTTATCACATATGCACAAGAAACTGTTGTAGATGAAGTAGTCGAAGCTGAAGGACAAGAAGAAACTATAGCTGTTGAAGAAACAGACACAACCGAACCAACAGTTGAAGAAACAACTACTGAAACTCCAGAAGAAACTAAAGAAGAAAACTAAGGCACTTAAGAAAGGAAAAATAATATGACAAAAGTTAATCTTATAAATATTAAAGGTGAAAAACTAAAAGACTTAAACTTAAGTGATTCCATCTTCAAAATTGAAACTAATGATGATGCTCTTAAAAAGATGCTAAAATTACAACTAGATGCTACAAGACAAGGTACTGCCAAGACTAAAACTAAAGGTGAAGTTGCTGGTAGTGGTAAAAAGCCTTGGAAACAAAAAGGAACTGGCCGGGCTCGTGCCGGATATCGCCGTGCTCCCCATTGGCGTGGTGGTGGTGTAGCTTTAGGTGTTGTACCAAGAGATTACACCTTCAAAATTAATCGTAAAGAAAGAGTTTTAGCTCTTAAAAGTGCTCTTACTGAAAAAGTAAAAGCTAAAGAATTAATTGTTGTTGATAATATTGATGTTGCTAGTTTAAAAACTAAAGAAGTTAAAAACTTACTTGAAACTTTAAATTTAGCTGGTAAAACATTATTTATAACTAAAGAAGATAACGAAAATCTATATATGGCAACGAGAAATTTAAGTTATACATATGCCATCATGGCAAATGAAATCAATTGCTATGACTTAGTAAATGCTGATTATGTAGTTATCGATGAAGCAGCAGTTAATTATCTTGAGGAGGTATTAAAATAATGACTAATCCTGATTATTTAATTGCTCCAGTAGTAACTGAAAAAAGTGCTAAAGGCAATGCAAATGGAATTTACACATTTAAATTTACCAAGAATATAAGCAAAACCGAAATTAAAAGCTTAATTGAAAAACAATTTGGTGTTCATGTAAAAAGTGTTAATACCCTAAATACTAAACCAAAAGCTCGTCGTGTTGGCAAATATCCTGGTAAAACAAAGACTTACAAGAAAGCTATCGTCACTTTACAAGCTGGCGAAACAATAGAAATTTAAGGAGGAGTAAAATATGGCTATAACAAAATACAAACCAACGACTAATGGTCGTCGTGGCATGTCTACATTAAAAAATGAAGAAATTACAACTAGCACTCCTCATAAAGCTTTAACTGTTAAAAAAACTAAAACTGGTGGACGTAATAACCAAGGAAAATTAACAGTTCGTCATATTGGCGGTGGAGCTAAACAAAAATATCGTATTATTGATTTTAAAAGAGATAAAATTGGAGTACCGGGTCGTGTTGCAACAATTGAATATGATCCAAATAGAAGTGCTAACATCGCTTTAATTAATTATAAAGATGGTGAAAAAAGATACATCATTGCTCCTAAAGGTTTAACTGTTGGAACTATTATCGAAGCTGGTAAGGATGCCGACATTAAAGTTGGTAATGCTCTACCACTTGAAAATATTCCTGTAGGTACAGTAATTCACTGTGTTGAATTAAAACCAGGTAAAGGTGCTGAAATTTGTCGTAGTGCTGGAGCTTCTGCTCAAATCCTTGGCCGTGAAGGAAAATACGTTCTAGTTAGACTTCAATCTGGCGAATCAAGAAAAATCTTAGGTACTTGTATAGCGACAATCGGAGCTGTTGGTAACGAAGATTACGAACTAGTAAATCTTGGTAAAGCTGGTCGGACAAGACATTTAGGAATTAAACCTACAAACCGTGGTTCTGTAATGAACCCTAATGACCATCCACATGGTGGCGGTGAAGGAAGAGCTCCTGTTGGACGCAAAACACCAGTTACTCCATGGGGTAAACCAGCTCTTGGACAAAAAACTCGAAAAAATAAGAAAGCATCTAACAAACTTATTGTTAGTAGAAGGAAAAAATAGGTGAGATAAAATGGCAAGAAGTTTAAAAAAAGGACCATATGTTTTTGATAGACTATTAAATAAAGTTGAAACCCTAAACAAAAACAACAAAAAAGAAGTAATCAAAACATATTCTCGTCGTTCAACAATCTATCCTGCATTCGTTGGTCATACCTTTGCTGTTCATAATGGCCGGGAATTCATTCCTGTCTATATAACTGAAGATATGGTTGGTCATAAACTAGGCGAATTTTCCCAAACTCGTAAGTTTGGCGGACATGCAGGACAAAAGTAGGAGGTAAGTTAAATGGAAAGTTATGCAATACATAAAAGTGCCTTAATCGCACCCCGTAAAGCCCGAATGACACTAGATTTAATTCGTGGTAAAGACGTTGAAACTGCTGAAGGCATCTTACTTACTACTAATACTAAAGCTGCTCGTTTAATTGTTAAAGTTTTAAAAAGTGCTGTTGCTAATGCTGTAAACAATGAAGGAGCTAATGAAAAAGACTTAATTGTAAGTGAATGCTACATTAATCCCGGACCAGTTTATAAAAGGATTAAATTTGCAAGTCGCGGTAATGTTGATCGCCGTGATAAAAGAACTAGTCATATTACTGTTAAAGTAAGTGATGAAAAGGAGGCTAAATAGATGGGACAAAAAGTTAGTCCAATCGGTTATCGTTTAGGTGTAAATAAAGATTGGAATTCAAAATGGTATGCTAAAAAAAGCGATTTTGGTACTACTTTAAATAAAGATATTAAAATTCGGGAATTTATTAAAAAGAATTTAAAAAATGCCGCTGTTGCCTCAGTCCAAATTGAAAGAAAAAAAGATAAATGTGAAGTAATAATTAATACTGCTAAACCAGGTGTTATCATTGGTCGTGGTGGTGAAGATATCGAAAAATTAAGAAAATCTTTATCAAAATATGTTGGTGAAGATGTTCATATCTCCATCGTTGAAGTTAAAAATCCTGATTTAGTTGCTAAATTAGTTGCGGATAATATCGCTGAACAAATCGAAAATCGGGCTCCATTTAGAAGTGCCCAAAAAAGAGCTTTAAGAAATACTATGAAAGCTGGAGCTAAAGGTATTAAAACTAGTGTATCTGGTCGTTTAGCTGGCGCTGAAATGGCTAGAACTGAAGGTTATACTGAAGGAACTGTTCCACTTCATACTTTAAGAGCTGATATTGACTATGCTCAAAGTGAAGCCAATACCACTTATGGTAAGATTGGAGTTAAAGTTTGGATTTACAAAGGCGAAATTCTTCCTACGAAAAACGTAAAAAAGGAGAGTGTTCAAAATGTTGATGCCCAAAAGAACTAAATATAGAAAACCTCATCGTTTAACTTACGATGGTCATGCCAAAGGGAATACAACATTACACTTTGGTGAATATGGTTTAATGGCTAAAGAAGGAGCTTGGATTACCGCTCGACAAATTGAAGCTGCCCGTATTGCGATGACTCGTTTTATGAAACGTGGTGGTAATGTTTACATTAACATTTTCCCTCATCTAGCTATTACGAAAAAACCTTTAGAGACTCGTCAAGGAAAAGGTAAAGGTAATGTTGAAGAATACGTTGCGGTTGTTAAAACTGGAAAAATTATGTTTGAAATTTCTGGCGTATCTGAAGATATTGCTCGGGAAGCTTTAAGACTTGCTTCTCATAAATTACCAATTCAAACAAAATTTGTTAAAAAGGAGGAATTATCTCGTGAAAGTTAGTGAAATAAGAAAACTAAAAGATGAAGAAATAACTGCTAAAGTTATTGAATCTAAAAAAGAATTATTAAACTTAAGAATTAAAAATGCAACGGGTGCACTTGATAAACCTTCTAAAATAAAAGAATTAAAAAAAGACGTTGCAAGAATGTTAACCGTTTTAAAAGAAAGAGAAAATAGCACAGGAGGTAATGAATAATGGAAAACAATAAAAGTCAAGTTTTAGTTGGTAAAGTCGTTAGTTGTAAAAATAATAAAACAATCACTGTGCTAGTTGAAACCTATAAAAAACATCCATTATATGGAAAAAGAGTAAAATACTCTAAAAAATATGCTGCTCATGATGAAAAAAATATTGCAAAGCTAGGAGATACAGTCAAAATTAGAAGTACAAGACCATTATCTAAAACAAAAAGATTTGAGCTTGTTGAAGTTCTAGTTGAAGCTGTAATTCTATAGGAGGAAAAACTATGGTACAACAAGAAACAAAATTAAAAGTTGCCGACAATACTGGAGCCAGAGAACTACTTGTAATTCGGGTTTTAGGTGGCTCTAAAGTAAAATATGGAAACATCGGTGATATAGTTGTTGGAACAGTTAAAAAAGCTATTCCCAATTCTAATATGAAAAAAGGTAAAGTTGTCAAAGCTGTAATAGTTAGAAGTGTTCAAGGTGTTAAAAGAAAAGATGGATCTTACATCAAATTCGATGATAATGCTTGTGTTTTAATCAAAGATGATAAATCTCCAATTGGAACTAGAGTTTTAGGACCAGTTGCCAGAGAACTAAGAGAAAAAGATTTTGCTAAAATCGTTTCCTTAGCTCCTGAGGTTTTATAGGAGGATATACATATGAAATTAAAAGTTGGCGAAGAAGTAAAAGTAATAGCTGGAGCCGATAAAGGTAAAACCGGTAAAATTTTACAAACTTTAAAGAAAGAAAATAAAGTAATCGTTGAAAATGTAAATATCCGTAAAAGACACCAAAAACCAAATCAAGCTAATCAAAATGGTGGCATCATTGAATTCAATGCTCCAATCGATGCTTCTAACGTTAAAAAAGTAGACAATACTAAAACTGCTAAGACAACCAAAAAATCTTCTAAAAAAGAAGAAAAGAAAGATTAGGTGAAATAAATGAGTACTTTTAAAGATTTATACAATAAGGAAATTGTTAAAACCCTAATGAAAGAACACAACTATAAAACTGTGATGGAAGTTCCTCGGTTAGAAAAAATTGTTATTAACATGGGAATAGGCGAAGGATCTCATGATGACAAATACATCGAAGCAGCAATTAAAGATTTAAGCGCTATTACTGGTCAAAGACCAGTAGTAACTAAAGCCCATAAATCAATCGCCGGATTTAAAGTAAGAGAAGGTCAATCAATTGGTGTTAAAGTGACTTTACGTGGTGAAAATATGTATGACTTTATGGAAAAACTAATTAAAGTTGCTCTACCAAGAGTAAGAGATTTTAGAGGTATTTCCAAAAGCGCCTTTGATGGACGGGGAAATTATACTTTAGGAATTAAAGAACAATTAATTTTCCCAGAAATTGAATATGATAACGTTTTAAAGGTTAGAGGTATGGATATTGTATTCGTTACCACAGCCAAAACAAACGAAGAGGCATTAAGCTTATTAAAAGCATTTAAAATGCCTTTCAGAAATTAAGGAGTGAACATATGGCAAAAACAAGTTTAAAAGTTAAACAAGCAAGAACCCCCAAATTCAAAGTAAGAGCTTACACGCGTTGCGAAAGATGTGGCCGCCCTCATGGTGTTCTTCGTAAATATAAATTATGTCGTATATGTTTTAGAGAATTAGCAAACAAGGGAGAAATTCCTGGTGTTAAGAAATCAAGTTGGTAGGAAGGAGGAATTTTAAATGGTACAAGATAAAATTGCTGATATGCTTACAAGAATTCGTAATGCAAATCAATTAAAATATGATACAGTCACAGTTGTTGGAACTAAAATTACTTTAAGAATTGCTGAAATTTTAAAAGAAGAAGGATTTATTGCTGATTACAATTATGAAAAAGATATCAAAGGTGATAAATTAACTTTAACTTTAAAATATGGCGAAAAGAAAGAAAGAGTTATAACTGGACTAAAAAGAATTAGTAAATCTGGACTTCGGGTTTATGCCAAATGTGATGAAATTCCTCATGTTCTAAATGGACTTGGTATTGCAATAATTTCGACAAGTAAAGGCTTAATGACTGATAAAGAAGCCCGAAAAAATGGATTAGGAGGCGAAGTACTTGCCTATATTTGGTAAGGAAATCCTATGAGTAGAATCGGAAATAGACATTTAACTATTCCTGCGGGAGTAATAGCAAGCTTAGTTGATAATGAAATTGTTGTAAAAGGACCAAAAGGGGAATTAAAAACCAAAACATCTGATTTAGTTGAAGTAAAAATAAATGAAACAACTATTGAAACGAAAGCCTTAAAAACAACAAGAGAAGCAAATATCATGCAAGGCACAATTAATTCTCTAATTAATAATATGATAATTGGTGTATCTACTGGTTATCAAAAAGGTTTAGAAGCTGTTGGCGTTGGATATCGGTTTAATGTTCAAGGCAATAAGATCATCATATCTGCTGGTTATTCTCATCCAGTAGAAATCAAAATTCCGGAAGGAATTAAAGCCGAATTAGTAAGCAATACCGAACTTACCTTAAGCGGTATCGATAAACAAAAATTATCTGAATTTGCGGCTAATATTCGTAAAGTAAGAGAACCAGAACCTTATAAAGGCAAAGGTATTCGTTATAAAAATGAATATGTACGTCGTAAAGAAGGTAAGAAGGCAGCTAAGTAGGAGGAAAATAAGTATGATAAAAAAAGAATCAAGTAATAGTATGCGTAAGAAAAGACAAATACGCATTAGAAAAACTTTAAGTGGTACAAGTGAGTGTCCAAGATTAAATGTTTTTCGTTCCAATAATGGCATCTTTGTTCAAGTAATTGATGATACAACTGGTAATACTTTAGCATCCTCTTCATCAATTGCCTTAAAATTAAAAAATGGTGGCAACATCGAAGGAGCTAAAGAAGTCGGTAAAGATATTGCTCTAAAATGTAATAAATTAAATATTAAAAAGGTCGTTTTCGATAGAGGTGGAAACCTATATCATGGTCGCGTTCAAGCATTAGCTGAAGCTGCTAGAGAAAACGGACTAGAATTCTAAGGAGGATATCATGCAAAAAGAAAAAGATACAAGAAAAAAACTATTAGAAGAAAAAGTTATTGATATCGGCCGGGTTACTAAAGTAACTCAAGGTGGTAGACACTTTAGATTTGCGGCAACAGTAGTTGTAGGAAACAGAAAAGGTTTAATTGGTATCGGAACTGGTAAAGCTAACGAAGTACCAACTGCTATTTCTAAAGCAAGTATGATGGCCAATAAGAATGTAGTTAAAGTAGCCTTAATTGATAATCGTACTATTCCTCATGAAGCAACTGGTAAAGTTGGTCGGGCCGTGGTTTTAATTAAACCAGCTAAAGAAGGTACTGGAGTTATCGCTGGTGGTGCAGCCAGAGCAGTATTAGAACTTGCTGGAGTTAAAGACGTTATCTCTAAATCTCTTGGCGCTAATACTAAGATCAATGTTGCCAAAGCTACTTTAGAAGCCCTAATGAGTGAAAAAACACCGGCTAAGGTAGCTGCTCTTCGCGGAAAGAAAGTTGAGGAGTTATAATATGAAATTAGAAAGTTTACCAAAAACAAAAGAATATAAGAAAAGAAAAATAGTTGGTCGCGGTTCATCTTCTGGAATGGGTAAAACTTCTACTCACGGTCAAAAGGGACAAAAATCAAGAAGTGGTGTTTCTATCCATGCTTGGTTCCAAGGTGGTCAATCTCCTTTATATCGAAGATTACCAAAAAGAGGTTTTAATAACAAAAGATTTGAAACTAAATATGCAACTATAAACTTATCTGATTTAAATAAGTTCTTTGAAAATGGTGATGAAGTTTCACCAGAAATTTTAAAAGAAAGAGGAATTATTAAAAAAGAATTAAGTGGCATCAAAGTTTTAGCTAAAGGTAAATTAGAAAAGAAATTAACTGTAAAAGCTAATCGATTTTCTAATCAAGCTATCTTAGCTATTGAAGCTGCTGGTGGCAAAACCGAGGTGATTTAAAGTGTTTAGTAAACTTGCAAAACTCTTTGCGAGTGATAACAAAGATTTACGAAAAAGAATTTACTTCACCCTTTTTGCTCTAGGAATATTTTGCTTAGGAACGGGAATTACAATTCCTTGGGCAAGTGTTCTCTATGAAGAATTAGGTTTTTTAGAAATATTTAACTTAATGAGTGGTGGCGGTTTAAGAAGTTTCTCAATCTTTGCTTTAGGAGTAAGTCCCTATATTACCGCATCCATAATTACCCAATTATTACAAATGGATATTATTCCTTATTTTAAAGAATTAAAGGAACAAGGATACGTTGGTCGGCAAAAGATAAATAAAATAAATCGTTATTTAGCAATTATCTTAGCTTTCATTCAAGCCTATGTAATTTCGATATTTTATTTAAATACAAAAGACGTTATGATTATGCTTAAAACATCCTTGGTAATGACTGCTGGTACGGCTTTCCTTCTTTGGTTAGGCGACCAAATTACCATGAAAGGAATTGGTAATGGCTCATCCCTATTAATCATGGCAGGTATTATTCAAAGTATGCCAAGCATTTTTACCGGAGCTTTCAGTGCCTTTATAACAGCTGGTACTTATAATCTAGCTTTAGGGATTACATTATTTATCTTATTCTTACTAATATACTTATTAGTAATTGTCGGTATCATCTGGGTCACCTTAGCTGAAAGGAGAATTCCTATTCAATATGCTAACCATACCACTAGTGCTTATGGTAATGCCTCATCATTTTTACCAATTAAAATCAATAGTGCTGGAGTAATTCCCGTAATCTTTGCTTCAATTGTTTTAACTATACCTTCCACTATTGCTAGTTTAGTTAAATCAACTAACGCTACCGAATTTATCAACAAATATATTGTATATACATCTCCAACTGGTTTTATTCTTTATGTAATTTTAATTTTCTTCTTTGGTTATGTTTACACTTATATGATGATGAATCCCGAAGAAATGAGTAAAGATTTAAATAAACGTGGTGGTTATATTCCGGGAGTAAGACCTGGTATTGAAACCTCAAATTACATCAGTAATTCGATTGGTAAATTAACGGTTGTTGGTTCGATATTCTTAGCTATCTTATCAGGTTTACCGGTAATTATGGCCAATATTTCGAACTTACCATCATCAGTAACCATTGGTGGAACTGGAATATTAATTGTTGTCGGAGTAGCTATTGAAACCTATAAACAAATTGAAAGTGCGCTTGTCAGCCGTAGTTATAAAAAAAGGAGACGATTAAGATAATGCCTAATGTTATTTTTATCGCCCCTCCTGCTGCGGGAAAGGGCACAATCAGTTCATATCTTGTGGATAACTTAGGATATATTCAGTTATCCACAGGCGATATCTTAAGAAAAGTTGCCGAGACTAATGAAGAAATAAAATCTTTAATGGCTGCTGGTAAATTTATTAGTGATGAGATTATGTTTGATTTAATCAAGGAAGAAATCGCCAAAGTTAAAGGTAAACCTTTTATCTTAGATGGTATTCCTAGAAATGTAAATCAAGCCGAATTCTTAACTAATCTTTTAAAAAATATGAATGTGGATAATTATGTAGTTATCAACATTGATGTACCTGAATCTATTTTAGAAAAAAGAATAACTGGTCGTCTAGTTTGTCCTAAGTGTGGTGCGAGCTACAATATTTACTTCGAGGACTTTAAACCCCAAAAAGAAAATACCTGTGACAAATGTCTGACCGAACTCATAAAAAGAAGTGATGATTCACTAGAAACCTTTAAAACCCGTTATGCAACTTACTTAACAAATACTGTTCCCGTAATTTCCTATTACGAACAAAATGCTAAGTTAGTTAAAATCGATGGTACTAAAGATAATAGTGAAATTAAAAAGGATGTTTTAAAAATTCTAGGAAGGGAAAATCATGATTAGTATCAAAAGTCCACGGGAAATATCGCTAATGCGTTATGCGGGACATATTAATTACTTAACCCATGAAGAAATAAAAAAACATCTAAGACCCGGGATTACCACTGAAGAATTAGATCGCATTGCTTATAACTTTATTATTAAGCATGACTGTATACCTTCTTGTTTAAATTACGAAGGATATCCTAAAAGCATTTGTATTTCTATAAACGATGAAGTAGTCCATGGTATTCCCAGTAAAAGAAAGATAAAAAATCATGATGTCGTTTCCATCGATTTATGTGTTGGCTACAAAGGATATCATACCGATGCTGCCAGAACTTATATTATTGGCTCATCTTCGAAAGAAATTGAAGATTTAGTCGAAAATACTAAAAAAGCTTTATATGAAGGCTTGAGTAAAATAAAAGCTGGTGCTAAAATAGGGGACATAGGTAATGCAATTTCTACCTTTGCTCATCAACATAATTTAAGCGTTGTCGAAGCCTTATGTGGTCATGGAGTTGGTACAACTATTCATGAAGACCCTGATGTACCAAACTTTGGTATCAAAAATACCGGCAAAACTCTTAAAGAGGGCATGACAATCGCGGTTGAACCCATGTTAAATTTAGGGGATAAAGAAGTTTGCATGACTGATTTAAATGATTGGGTAATCGTGACGGAAGACGGACTTCCCTCAGCCCATTTTGAACATACCGTTTTAATAACTAAAGACGGATATGAAATATTAACAGGAGAATAAAATATGGCGAAAAAAAATTTTGAAAAGAAAAACAATTCTGAAAACGGAAATAAAGAAGATAAAATTGAAGTTGAAGGTAAAGTAGTAGAAGTTTTAAAAGGCGGAGACTACATTGTCGAATTACCTAATGGATATACTGTAGAAGCCTACGTTTCTGGTAAAATGCGCGTTAATATGATACGTATCTTACCAGGTGATACAGTAACTATCGAATTATCGCCTTATGACTTAACACGTGGGCGAATTACATGGAATAAAAGATAATGGAGGTAAAAGAAAATGAAAAAAAGACCATCAGTAAAACCAATATGTCAAAAATGTAAAAAAATCAAAAGAAAAGGAAAAGTAATGGTTATTTGTGAAAATCCCAAACACAAACAAGTTCAAGGTTAATAAGGAGGAATATAAAATATGGCAAGAATTAAGAATATTGAATTACCAGGTGAAAAACATACTTGTATTGGCTTAACCGCTATTTATGGTATTGGAAGACCTTTAGCCAAAACTATATGTGAAAAAGCTAAAGTCGACCCATCTAAAAAAATTAAAGATTTAACCGATGATGAAATAGCATCTTTACGTAAGGAAATTGATAATTATCCTGTTGAAGGCGATCTTCGTCGTGAAGTCCAAATGTCCATTAAAAATAAAATGGAAATTAATTGCTACCAAGGTATTAGACATAAAAAAGGTTTACCTGTAAGAGGTCAAAGAACTAATCGTAATGCTCGGACTCGTAAAGGTAAAGGTAAAGTAGTTGCTAATAAGAAGAAAGCGACTAAATAGGAGGTAAAATTATGGCATATAACAGAAGAAAAAGAAAAGTTAAGAAGAATATACCTGAAGCTATTGCACATATTCAATCAACATATAATAATACAATCGTGACAATTACTGATAAAGAAGGAAATGCTATTAGCTGGGCTTCTGCTGGTACAATTGGTTATAAAGGAAGCAAAAAGAAAACTCCTTATGCCGCTGGTGTAAGTGCTGAAGCTTGTGCTAAAGCCGCATTTGATAATGGGGTTAAAAAGGTTGAAGTACGTGTTAAAGGGCTAGGCGCTGGAAGAGAAAATGCAATCCGTTCTTTACAAGCAGCTGGACTTGAAATTACTAGTATAACTGATGAAACACCAGTTCCACATAATGGTTGCCGTGCACCTAAACGTCCTAGAAAATAATTAGGGAAAGGAAAAGATATAATGATTAAATTTGAAAAACCAGAATACAAAATAACAGAATATGCTGAAGACTCTCATTATGGAGAATTTGTTTTAGAACCATTAGAAAGAGGATTTGGTACAACAATTGGAACTGCTCTTCGAAGAGTAATGTTATCCAGTTTACCAGGATGTGCTATCACTAGTGTTAAAATTGAAGGTGTCTTACATGAATTCCAAAAAATTGAAGGAGTTTATGAAGATGTTACCAGTATTGTTTTAGCCCTAAAAGGTGTTGTTTTTAAAAATCATACCGAAGATAACAAAATAGTTAGATTAGTAAAATCAACTCCTGGTCCAGTATTAGCTGGCGATATTGAAACAGATGCTGACTTAGAAGTAATCAATAAAGATTTAGTAATTTGTAATTTAGTTGAAGGCGGTAAAATCGACATGACCATGACTGTATCAAACGGTAAAGGTTATGTTGATGCTAAAGAAAACGAAGCTAAATTTACAGAGAAAAAGGCTGGAGTTATCGCGATTGACTCACTATATTCTCCTGTTGAATTAGTTGGTTATGAAGTAGAAAATGCGCGGGTTGGTCATAATGAAAACTATGATAAATTAATCATGCATGTCACAACTAATGGAAGTATTACTCCAGAAGAAGCTATGGCCTTATCTAGTAAAATCTTAATTGAACATTTTAATATTGTGGCTGATTTAAACTCAATTAGTGATATTTCTGGTTTAATGGCCGAAAAGAAAGTAGATACCATAACTAAAACATTAGAAACTCCAATTGAAGAAATAGAATTTTCAGTAAGAGCTTATAACTGTTTAAAAAGAGCTGGTATTCACACTGTTCAAGATTTAATCTCTAAAAGAGAAGTTGAAGTTACAAAGATTCGTAACTTAGGTAAAAAATCATTAAAAGAAGTCATTGATAAAGTTGCTGAAATGGGACTTAAATTTCGTGAGTAAGGAGGATTAAAATGGCATATCGTAAATTTGGAAGAGAAACCAGACAAAGACACAGCGTTTTAGCAGGATTAACTGTTGAAACAATTTTAAATGAAGGTATAATTACAACCGAAGCTAAAGCTAAAGAAGTGCGTAAATTTGTTGATAAAATGATTACTTATGGTAAGCGTGGTACCTTAGTATCTCGTCGTAAAGCTCTAGCCTTTGTTTATAACAATACAGCTTGTGTTGATAAAGTATTTAATGAACTAGCTAAACGCTATGAAAATAGAAATGGTGGCTATACGAGAATCATTAAATTAGCTGAAAGACATGGCGATGACGCTTTAGAAGTCAGATTAGAATTAGTTTAATTTAAACTAATTTTTTCCCTATTACATAATTATACGTTGAAGTTGAGGAATATATTAAAAGTATATTAAAGAGAGTTCGTGGTTGGTGCAAACGAATAATAGAAATAATATATTTGTTGCAATCGGAGTATAAAAGCCGCAATGCTTTAAAATTTAAAGAAAAAAATAAGGTGGTACCGTGGACTAAGTTCACCCTTTGGTATGACCTTTTTTATTTGGAGAGGAAGTATGTTTATGTTAGATAGCAAATATAATCATCAATTAGTTGAAGCAAATAGATATGAAAATTGGTTAAAAAATCATTATTTTGAAAGTGGAGATTTGACCAAAAAACCTTATTGTATTGTTATCCCTCCTCCCAATGTGACTGGTAAACTTCATATTGGGCATGCTTGGGATACCGCTATTCAAGATATAATTATTCGTTTTAAAAGAATGCAAGGTTATGATACCTTATGGGTTCCAGGAACTGACCATGCCGGAATAGCTACTCAAGCTAAAATAGATGCTAAATTAAAAAATATGGGTTTAAACCCTCGGCAAATGGATCGAGAAGAATGGTTAAAATATGCTTGGGATTGGAAAAATGAATATCATGAAAATATCAAAAAGCAATGGGCAAAATTAGGTTTAAGTCTTGATTATACTAAGGAACGTTTTACTCTTGATCAAGGACTAAGTGATTCGGTAAAACATGTTTTTGTTAAACTTTATAATGAAGGTTTAATTTATCGGGGAGAAAAAATAATCAATTGGGATCCTGAAGCAATGACCGCCTTATCTAATGAAGAAGTAATTTATAAAGATGTTAAAGGGGCTTTCTATCATTTAAAATATAAACTAAAAGATAGTGAAGATTACTTAGAAGTTGCAACAACTAGACCTGAAACTTTATTTGGGGATACAGCTGTTGCTGTTAATCCTAAAGATGAACGCTATAAAGACTTAATTGGTCGTTTTGTAATTTTACCAATTGTTAATAAAGAAATACCAGTCATCGGTGATGAACATGCTGATCCAGAATTTGGCACAGGTGTAGTTAAAATTACGCCAGCTCATGATCCTAACGATTTTGAAGTGGGAAATCGTCATAATCTTGAAAGAATTACGGTTATTAACCCTGATGGTACAATGAATAATTTATGTGGTAAATATGCTGGCTTAGATCGCTTTAAATGTCGGGAAGAATTAGTAAAAGATTTAAAAGAGCAAGATTTACTTTTAAAAGTAAAAGAAATAACCCATTCTGTTGGTCACTCCGAAAGAACAAATGTTATGATTGAGCCATATCTATCTAAACAATGGTTTGTAAAAATGCGTCCTTTAGCTGATAAAGTTTTAGAAAACCAAAAAAATAAAGATACCAAAGTAAACTTTATTCCTTCTCGTTTTGAAAAAATAATGAACCATTGGATGGAAATAACCTATGACTGGTGTATATCAAGACAACTCTGGTGGGGGCATCGGATCCCGGCTTGGTATCGCAATGAAGAAGTATATGTTGGTATTAATCCCCCCGAAGGTGAAGGATGGGTTCAAGATAGTGATGTCTTAGATACTTGGTTTTCTAGTGCTCTGTGGCCTTTTAGCACCTTAGATTTTCTCGAAAATAGTCCTTTATATCAAAGATACTATCCTAATAATGTTCTTGTGACTGGTTATGATATCATTCCTTTCTGGGTTAATCGTATGACTTTTCAAGGCCTCCATTTCACCGGTAAAAGACCATTTGAAAAATGCTTAATTCATGGTCTAATTCGTGATAAACTTGGTCGTAAAATGAGTAAATCTTTAGGAAATGGTATTGACCCAATGGACATGATTGAAAAATATGGTGCTGATGCTTTAAGATATTATTTAACCACATCAACTTCTTTAGGAATGGATTTACGTTTTGATGAAGAAAAATTAAAATCAACCTGGAATTTTATAAACAAACTATGGAATGCTTCTCGTTTTGTTTTAATGAATATAAATGATATCCAAGAAATAAATTTAAATAATGTAAATAATCAAGATAAATGGATTTTAACCAAATTAAATAAGACAATTAAAGGTGTCACTAAATATATGGAAAAATTTGAATTTAATAACGTTAATTCATTAGTTTATAGTTTTATTTGGAATGATTTTTGTGATAATTATATTGAAATGGCTAAATTCACAAATACTGAACCTAATACTAAAAGTACCCTTTTATATACTCTTACCTGTATCTTAAAAATGCTTCATCCTTTCATGCCATATGTGACTGATGCTATATATGAAGAATTACCTATAAAGGAAGAAAATATTATGATAAGTAGTTATCCGGTTTTTGATAAGAATTTAATCTTTAATGATGCTGAACAAATAGTTGATGAAAATATTAACTTTATAAAAAATTATCGTAATGTTTTAAAAGAAAATAATATTTATGGTAATTATCAAGTAAATATTAATTTTACTGATGAGATTATTATTAAAATGCTTAAATTAAAAGAACATCTTACAACAGAAAATTTAGATATTACCTCATTTAAAGTAAGTTCTAAAAATAAAGAAGCCATCATTTATTACGAAAAAGAAATAACTGCAGAAGATAAGAGAATATTAGAAAAAAGAATAGCTGATTTAAAGACTTCTATTGCTAAAAGAGAAAATTTACTTCAAAATGAAAACTTTACCAAAAAAGCACCTCAAGATTTAGTTGCCAAAGAACAAGCTAAATTAATTGAAGAAAAAGAAGAATTAGAAAAATTAATTAATTAAAATGTTAAGCTAAAACCTTAGCATTTTTTAAATTGATTTTATTTAAAGTTTATTTTATACTATAGATAACAATAGAAAAGAGGATAATAATGAAATTAGAAAGATTTAAGAAAAATAAAAGACTAAGAAATATCCTCCTAACTCTAGGGCTAATGCTTGTTCTGGGGGGGGGGTATTTTAGTCTATAGAACATATGCTTTGTACCAGAATGAAAAAGAATATAATGTAATTAAAGGAATAGTGCCTGATTTTGGCTATGATGTAAAACTTGCTATTGAAGTAAATGATGAGAAAGTAAAAGAAATTCCAGCCCGAGGCTTATATAAAACGGAAGTACAATGTAATAATGACGCAACAGGCTCGTGGGACTATAATGCCTGGAATTTAAAAATAGATAATTTAAAGAAAGATACTAAATGTAATATAACCTTTACATCTGGTCTAACTGATGCTGAATATCAAGAATATTTAGAAGCGGGAATAGCATTAAGAAGAAATACATATCGCGGTAGAAATATAACATATTTATATGAAAATAATGAATTATTTAAGCAAATACAAAATTGTACGTTTGATGATATTTATGTTGGAGACTATATTAAAACTAATAAAAATACCGAAAATAAAGAAATAATCTGGTTAATAGCAGACTTAAATAATTACTTACATTCCGGATATGAAGACTTACAAACTTGTCATGCGACGATAATTCCAGCTGAACCATTAAAATATATAGGTATGAATGAAAGTGATACTACAGGGATTGTTTATAGTGATAAAAAATTAACAACTTCTGATAAAAAAGAAAGAACAAGCGTAGGTGCTTACGTTGGTAGCAAAATGAAACAGGAAGTTTTACCTGATATTTTAAAAAACTATATTGAACCAGTATTTGGCGATAATATAATAGAATATACCAATCTATTAGCAGACCAATATGATGGAAATCGTTCTAATCAGTTTGGAGCAACGAATGGTGGTGCATCGTCTGGCTGGGCATGGTATGATAGCCAAGTAGATTTAATGAGCGAAGTAAATGTCTATGGCTCAACAGTATGGAGTTCTTCTGGATACGATATAGGAATCGATAATCGTCAGTATGCGATATTTCAATTGAAACCCGAATTTATCAACAGTTATGGGAGTCACCGTTTTAACTATTGGTTAAAAGCGGTCGCCCGCTCTACGGCCTTTGCTCGTGTCAGCGGCTATGGCTATGCCGTCACGCTCGCTGCATCCAACTCGAGTGGTGTCCGTCCCCGCTTCTTAATCGATTAGTTAATAACCCTTAACTAATCTTTTTCTTTTCATAAAATATATTAGAGTTGATTATATGCGTTTTTTAATTAATCAAATAAAATTATATAAACAAAAAGACCCTGCGATAAAAAGCCCCTTAGAAGTATTTTTATACCCTGGTTTTAGAGCTACAATTTATTATAAAATAGCTCATTTTTTCTATCTTCATCATCTCTATTTCATTGCTCGTTTCATCTCCGAACGTGCTAAACATAAAACAGGTATCGAAATCCATCCTGGAGCCACGATTGGCAAAAATTTATTTATTGATCATGGTATGGGTATAGTTATTGGTGAAACAGCCATCATCAAAGATAATGTGACGATTTACCATGGTGTCACCTTGGGAGCAACTAAGTCTACTAAAGGAAAGCGTCATCCTACTATCGAAAATAACGTTATTCTTGGAGCTCACTCTTTAGTCTTAGGTAATATTATAGTTGGCCAAAATGCCAAAATTGGCGCTAATGCTGTTGTCCTAAAAAATGTAAAACCCAATACCACTGTTGTCGGTATCCCAGCTCATCCTGTAAAACAAAATAAAAAAATTGCCAACAATAAAAAAACAAGGTAAAATATAAAGTATAAGAGGTGTTAAAATGGGTGTAGTTTATGAACAAATCAAAAAATTTAAAAATAAATATCCTGGTACAGTCACTTGGCATCGTTTAAAAAAACACAGTGAAATTGTAGAAAAACATTTAAATCCCGGGGAAAAAGTAATATATGCTTTCGCAGGTCAAAAAAATGACTTATGGTATGATTTATTTTCGACCTCGGCTATTGCTATTACTAACAAACGAATTTTAATTGGTCAAAAAAGAGTCGTATTTGGCTATTATTTAAATAGCATAACCCCTGATTTATTTAATGATATGCAAGTATATGAAGGTTTAATCTGGGGTAAAATTACCATTGATACCGTTAAAGAAGAAGTAGTTATAACCAATCTTTCTAAAAAAAGTTTAGCGGAAATTGAAACCAATATTTCTGAAACAATGATGGAGTTAAAAAAAGAATATGGCCAAAAAGAGAAATAATAAAAAAAATAATAAAATTAAACTAATTCTTCTAATACTTATTTTAATAATTGGTATCTATCTTTTAATTAGACCCAAAAACTACGAAATAACCTATAATTTAAATGGTATTACAATAACTGAAAATTATCATAAATCCGCGAAAACTTATACTTTTACTTATAAAATAGAAGATTATAAATTTATCATGAATATTCACCATAAATACTTTCATTCTAAAAAATTAATTAAAAATATTACTTTATCTCAAAATGATAATACCATTTGTTTAATTCCTGAAAGCAAAAAAATAAATACCTATATTTTATGTAATGAAAATGGCGAATATCTAAATCCTGAATTAATAACTGATAAATCATTAATCCCTGAAATTTCTAAAGAAACAATAAATCCTACTTCTTATGAAAACTTAAACTTATATAATCTCCAAGATAAAAAATATTTAATCTGGAATTATCGAGGTTTCTATCTTTTAAGTAAAGCTCAAAATCAAAAAATAAATTTATTTAATGAAGATATTTACTCCATTCCTCTAGCTACTAAAGTAAATAAATATTTAGTTATTCCTAACTATGAAGAAAAATATAACTTTAATAAATTTTATGTAATTGATACCTCTAATGGTAAAGTTCGGGATTTTAATTTAACTAAAACTATTTCTTCAGATTCTTATATTCTTGGTATCAACAATAATCGTTTATATTTAGTAGATAAGAAAAACGAAAAAGAATATGAATTATATCCTAAACGTTTAATCATGGATACTATAAACAATAATAATCGGGGTAAAATAATCGAAAATGGTAAATGGACTTCCATTACCTTAAATAAACTTATTAGTAGTGAAAACAAATTTACTTATGATAATATAATTTCTTATTCACTTATAAACAATAATTTATATGAAATAGTTGCTGATTATCAAACCTTACTTAGTAAAAACGTTTCTAAAATAATTACTAACCTTGATAATACTGTTTATTATTTAAAAGAAGATAAATTATATAGTTATAATCACTATACTGGTGAAGTTTTAATAATGCAAAACTTTGAATGGAACTTCAATAACGATAATACGATTTTTATTTATTAACCAAAAAAACTCCTAGGCATAAATTATAATTAGGAGTGAGTTATATGTATGATAAATATTCCGTAAAACCCGGAGAAACTTTACAAAGTATTGCTAAAAAATTTAATACCCAAGAAGCTTATTTAAAAGACATTAATAATATTTACATAAATGATCAATTACGTGTAGGAATGGATATTATCGTTCCCCAAAATCAAGAAAAATATTTTAATTATTATGTTATTGAAAAAGGTGATAGCTTATATTCTATTGCCAAAAGATATAACATTAATCCGGAATTATTAGCTAGTATGAATGGTTTAAACATGAATGATTATATCTATCCTAATCAAGAAATTTTAATTCCTAAAAATGGGTATAGTTATTACATAACTAAAGATGGTGATACTTTAGATACAGTATCGAATATCTTTAAACAACCTATTAATGAATTATTAAATAACAATCCCACAATTTATTTACTTGCTGGTCAAATAATGGTTAAAAAAAATAATTAGAACACTAAAAAGTGTTCTTTTTATATAGTTAATCTTAAACTTTTGTGATATGATAAATAAAGTAGGAGGCTAATATAATGATTGTCAAAAAACCCTATGCCTTTTTAATTAAGTATTTTCGCATAATTCACTTATTACTCTTAATTCCTATGTTTTATTTAATAAGTAAAACTCGAGGCATTGTTTCTTTTTTTAATGATTTTATTGCTAATAGTTATAGTACTAATATTATAGACATAACCGGTGAATATATAAGTATATTTATGTATCTAGCGATTATTTTAATTATCGGCGTAACTTTAGCCATTTATTATTTAATGCGTCAGAAAAAGAAATCCACTAACTTTTATCTATTTACGATTATTTATTATATTATTTTATTAATTTTCATGATTATTGCTAATTCCATCATGGCTTCCATGGAAACTGATATTATAACTGCTCAAGCTGCCAGGGCTTATCGGGATATCGGTCAAGTAGTTATTTTACCCGAATTTTTCTTCTTAATTTACATGATAATTCGGGGAATAGGTTTTGATATTAAAAAATTTGATTTTAAAAATGATCTAAAAGATTTAGAAATAAGTGAAGCAGATAAAGAAGAAGTAGAAGTATCCTTAAATTTAGAAAGTTATCGAATTAAAAGAAGAATACATCGCTTTATCCGTGAATTTACTTACTATATTAAAGAAAATAAATTTATTTTTAGTATTATTGCTAGTATTTTAGTCATCGTCCTTGGTCGCTTTCTTTTCGTTAATCTTTATGTAAAAAATAAAAGTTATGTTATTAATGATCAAATGAATCATAAAAATTTCAGTATCAAAGTAAGTGATAGTATATTAACTAATTTAAGTTATGACGGTAATATTATAACCCCCGGTAAATATTATTTAGTTTTAAAATTAGATATTGAAAATACTTCTACCAAATCTTTAGAATTAGATTATAATAATTTTCGCTTAAATATTAATAATAAAAATGTCTATCCAACTTTAGATCGTGGTCATTATTTTGCTGATTTTGGTAAACCATATCAAAAAGAAAAAATAAAAAGTAAAGCTAAAGATACATATATCTTAGCTTATGAATTAACTGAAAAAGATAAGAAAAAAGAATATCAAATTAGAATTTTAGAAAATGTCACTTATACTCAAAATGAAATCGAAAGTAATTATAAAATAGTTAATGTAAAACCTAAACTTATTGAGAATATTACCGAACATTCAACTTATGATTTAGGAAAAATATTAACTTTAAAAGATACCAACATTGGTTATACTACCTTTCAAATTAATTCTTCTGAAATTACTAATAATTATATTTATAATTATGAACAATGCTATCAAAATAATACTTGTCAAACAGTTAAAGATCATGTTAGTCATAATACTGCGACTAAAACTACTCTTTTAGTTTTAAAAGGAGCATTTAATATAGATACAACTACCAATTATTACAAATCTAAACGAGATTTTTTTAATGACTTTGTCGCGGTTAGATATACTTTATCTAATGATGTAAAAATATCTAAAGCTATTAACAGAACTCCTAAAAATATTCAAGATACAATTATTTTAGAAGTTAGTGATGAAATTATTGGAGCTGATGATATGGAATTAATTGTTACAATTCGAAATATTCGTTATACTATGAAATTAAAATAAAAGCAATGGAGAAATTTATGGATTTACAATTCTTAGATAAAGGTGCTGCATTTAATCCTAAAGAAGGTAATAATTCAGCATATTTTATAGAAAACAATCAATTATTTTTAATTGATTGTGGCGAAAGTGTATTTGAATGTTAGTTGACAATGGTTTGTTAGAAGACATTGATGTTATTAATTTAATGATAATCCATACTTATTCAGATCATATTGGCAGTTTAGGAACATTAGTAATGTATTCTTACTATACATTAAAAAATATTAAATATAGTTATGAAAAAAGTAGCTAAACACTTACCAAATATGAAAAAGTTTTAGAGGGATTTGGTTATACTCATGTAATGTATAACTATGTCGATGAAGAACAATATGATAATAAATTTTTATCTTTTCAAAACATTAGATATGTGGAAACTAATCATTCTGATGAATTAAGTTGTTATGGATTGTTATTTACAACGCAAAAAGGAATAGTTTATTATTCTGGAGATACTAGAGAAATTGAAACTATAAAATCACTTATAGCAAGTGGTAAAAATATAGATAAAATATATATTGATACACCAACTGCAAATTTCCCTGGTAATGTTCATTTGTATATAGGAATTTTACAAGAACAAATTCCCAAAGAATTTAAAAGTAAAGTATTTTGTATGCATATTAATAATGATCAAAGTATTAAAGAAGCCAAGAATGTAGGATTCAATGTAGTTGAAACTCAAAAAGATACTCCATTTCCAATACATACATTGGACGGACATGCAGAAAGTTATACTGTTTCATCATATACAGATAATGCTAGAGCAAGCTATTTGCAAAAACAAATAGCAACTTTAAAAAGCCAAATTAATTCTTATTCAAGAGATGCTGAAACTATTAGAAAAGTTCAACAAAGAAAAGAAATGGAAGATTATGAAGAAGCAAAAGCAAATATTGTTACTTATGCTCATGGCTTGTATGCCGAAAAAATAGATGCCTATATGGAACTAAATTTTTGGGGTAAAGCTAAAGCATTATTCCATGGTAAAAAACCAAAGAAATTAACTGATCAACAAGTAATTCAAGAATATGGCGATCAAGCTATTGATAAAATACTTGCGCCTGGAGTAGAAAAACATAATGCGGATAAAGAATATCAAATTGAAAAAGCTAAAAAAGAATATGCTAATAATCCTGAAGAATTAGCAAAAGTTATAGAGGGAATAGAACAATATTATAATAAACAATATGAAGATGCAAGAGGTTACTATAAACCTATAGTGGATAGTTTAAAAGAAGATGGTAGGTCAAGATGAAAATTGAATTTAATGAAGTATTTGATGCTTTTAAAGATCTAAGTGAATCAGAAAAGAAAAATGCTATAATTGATTTTATAAAAAATGATATAAAAGCATTACAAAAAATGAATAATGATATTGGTAATAATTTAAGTGCTGAAGACATTACTAAAATATCAAAAGTATCAATAGAAAACAGTTTAGATGCTATTTATGAATTATTACATATTATGACTGAACAAATAGAGATGTTTTCAGAAAAAATATCTAAAGATTTTTATGAGTAGAGAGATTAAATTGAAACTAATTGAAAATATAAAAGTAGGATGATATCAATATTTTTTTTGTAGGTTTTTGCTAAAATAATTTTGGAATCTGTAAATAAAAATATTTACTTTTTTACACGCATATTGGGTGCCAGTATGCAAGTATGTTTTTTAATTGTCAAAAATAAAACTGCTCTCAATTTAAATTTAAGAGGGTGAATTTAAGTTAGGAAATCCGAAATGGAAATCCGAATTGTAATTATTATTGAAATATAAAGGTTAAAGAATTCAATTAGAAAAGTATATTCGGATTTCCAAATTTAAATTTTATTCCATTTCGGATTTCGCTATTTTAATCAGCATCGTAAAATTTGATATTATTATATTAATAATATAAATCAGCTTTTATTTTGTTTTAATCCAAAGAATAATTTCCCCACAAATACACAATGAGAAAAACATTCCAAAAATTAAATAAGATGACTTTTCATTTACATTGTTGATATATAATATTGCTTCTAAACCACACAATAATAAACACATTATTATTCCTAATATAAGCGTCACTAGTTGTATTTTTTTTTGTTTCTTTTTAGAATAATCAATAGTTTTAATTAGTATTTCTTCGCTTTTTGTAGCAACATCATTTTTATTAACACGTTCACCATTTAAAATTTCTGTTATTGATACTTCAAATATTTTACTTAATGGTTTTAACAAAGATATATCCATAAGTCCTAATCCTCGTTCCCATCTACTTACTGCATTTTTAGTTATTCCTAATTTTTCAGCAAGCTTTTCTTGGGTTAAATTTTGCTCTTTACGAAGTGCTGCAATAAATTTTCCTATTTTTTCTTGATCCATAGTTTTACTCCTTTCAATAAAAATTATATCCTACTTTTCAAAATTATTACACATACTAGAAGTTCACCAAAACAAATTTAATTAGCAAGTGCAACAAGTTCTTTATATATTTATTTAGTTATTATTTGCAGAAACATTACCACGTCTAAAAAATCCACCACTAGATTTTATTTCTTTATCTGCTAAAGAGTATGGCTTATTTTGAGCATTCATTAGTACTATAACATCTTTATTTTCATATTTGTTAGCCTCTATATTTGTATATAATGATAAATCAGATTTTACTCCTTCGCAAATCATACTACTTAATGGGGTGTAAATGTTACAGTTCAGTCAAGAGATAGATAAATAAATCTATCTTTTCATTTTATTATATAACTTTTTTTAGAAAAATAT
>CANPZX010000018.1 GCA_947589195.1 uncultured Bacilli bacterium
GAAGTTCTTTTCTTAGAATATCTAGGCATATTTTGTGGCTTTGTTCCCTTTAAATTAATCTTAAAATACTTTTCATCAGATTGAGCACTTTTACTCAGTTTAATATTATCTATAAAATGATCTAAAGCTAATAGAACTTTATGTCTTAACTTAAACGATGTTGGAACAGAAATATTATTTTCCTCAGCTATTCTTCTAATACTAAATCCATTTAATAAATTATCTATAATGTTTTGCCAGACATTAAATGATAGTTTGCTACAGTAAGTTATTGTTCCTGTTGTTTCAGATGTTGTATGCTTGCATCCAGAACAAATATATTTTTGTATTCCTGTTTTTGTTTTACCATTTTTATATAAAATGCATCCACATTCATTACAATATCTAATTCCTTTTTGGCTATTTGCAATTATTTTAGAATTTGAATTTTTTGTTCCAATTAGTTCGGTCAAATTTTCTAATAAATAATTTTTAAATTCTAATAATGTTAGGGGATCTAAATCTTTTACTATTTCTTCTATTTTCATAACAATAAAATATCCTTAATCAGCTAGTCCCAATCAGTATAATATCGCCAAATAAAAACTGTAGATGAACTAGCTGATTAAGGATACTTCCTTTCTACAATTTTTATTTGGCACTCTTATTATAGCACTTTTTTATTTATCAGTCATTTTGTTTAACATAACTAATAATTAAATAAATGATTACTTAAAACACCTATTTTTGTATCAAGAAAAAAAAGTCTTCATATTATTTTAATATAGGCGAAAAAAATAGACACTTTTTATGTCGACTATTGCAAATTTACTAGTTTATTAAGTTTTTATGTGATATTATATATTAGTAGGATAGAGAAAAGTGTATATTGTTTAAACTAAGGAGGGATAAGCAATATGTTAAAACAAGCATGTTGTTTTACTAAAGTTTTAGATTTTTTCATATCTGCAAGGAAAATGATGCAAATTTTGTCGAATTATAGTAGACAAATTGAATATTTTTTGCTAATATATACACCAGAAAAATTTAAACGGAGTAGTATCCGCTTATATTTTGGGGTTTATGGAGGTAGTTTGTATGCATTCTGAAAGTGTGATTATAGGTAAAGAAACAGAATTAGTTAAAGTTTCTAACAAAAGACTATATCTAGCATTTAAAAGAGTGATTGATATACTTTTTGGAATAGTTGGAATTATTATTATGATTCCTCTTGCTTTTATGATAAAAGCAGTCTCTATTTTCAATAGAGACTACAATAGTATTTTCTTTAAACAACAAAGAATAGGTAAAGATGGGAAATTGTTTACGATGTATAAGTTTAGAACCATGGTACCTAATGCTGATCAAGTCTTAGAAGAATTAATGAAAAGTGATAAACAATTTAGAAAAGAATATAGTGAGAATAAGAAAGTCAAAAATGATCCAAGAATTACTAAATTAGGTAAAATCTTAAGAAGATCATCTTTAGATGAGATTCCTCAATTTATTAATGTTTTTAAGGGAGATATGAGTCTAATTGGTAATAGACCATATTTACCAAGAGAAAAAGAAGATATGGGATCTTATTATAAAGAAATTATTAAGACTAAACCAGGTATTACTGGTTATTGGCAAACTTCAGGAAGAAAAAATGCTAGTTTTAAGTCAAGATTAAAATTAGAAAGTAAATATTCTAATAATTATAATTTAAAAACGGATGTTAAAATTTTCTTTAAAACATTTGGAGCTATATTTCATGGCCATGGAGCAGCAGAATAAAAAGTAAGATAAGGGGTACAAAAGAAAACCAGAAGATTATATGCTAAGTATTCCGCATATAATCTTTTTTTATAGAAAGAGGTATAGAGTTATGAAAAAGATTGATTTAAAAAATAAAACAGTATTTATAACAGGTGTTGCTGGGTTTATTGGGTCTAATTTAGTTAAAAGATTATTAATTGATTTTCCTGATACTAAAATAGTTGGTTTAGATAATATGAATGATTATTATGATGTGAGATTAAAAGAATATCGATTAAATGAATTTTTAGATAATAAAAATTTTACTTTTATTAAAGGTAATCTTGCTGATAGAGAATTAATTAATAAAATATTTAGTGAACATAAACCAGAAATAGTAGTTAATTTAGCAGCGCAAGCAGGAGTAAGATATAGTATTACTAATCCTGATGCTTATATCGAATCCAATCTAATTGGATTTTATAATATATTAGAAGGATGTCGGAATAATCCAGTTGAACATTTAGTTTATGCATCATCTTCTTCGGTATATGGTTCTAATAAAAAAGTACCATATTCTACGGATGATAAAGTAGATAATCCCGTATCTTTATATGCTGCAACTAAAAAATCTAATGAATTATTAGCCCATTCTTATTCTAAATTATATGATATTCCGGCTACTGGTTTAAGATTCTTTACGGTTTATGGTCCGGCCGGAAGACCAGATATGGCTTATTTCGGATTTACTGATAAATTAATTAAAGGCGAAACTATAAAGATATTTAATTATGGAAATTGCAAAAGAGACTTTACTTATATAGATGATATAGTTGAAGGTATAATTAGAGTAATGCAAGGGGCTCCAGATAAACAAATGGGAGAAGATGGATTACCAATTCCACCATATGCTGTTTATAATATTGGGAATAGTAATCCGGAAAATTTACTGGATTTTGTCAATATTTTACAAGAAGAATTAGTAAGAGCGAAAGTTTTACCAGAAGATTATGATTTTGAAGCCCATAAAGAATTAGTACCAATGCAAGCAGGAGATGTACCAATTACTTATGCGGATACAACTCCTCTTGAAAGAGATTATGGCTTTAAGCCTAATACTCCTTTAAGAGAAGGTTTAAGAAAATTTGCTGAATGGTATAAAGAATTTTATAAATAAAAGGAATATATAATTATGAAAATTGCGATGATAGGTCAGAAGCGAATTCCATCGAGAGAAGGTGGAGTTGAAATTGTTGTAGAAGAATTATCTACAAGGTTAGTAAATTTAGGTTATGAAGTAATTTGTTATAATAGAAGTGGTAAACATTCTTTAGACGAAAATATAAATATTGATAATTCAAGAGAATACAAAGGGGTAAAACTGATTAAATGTTTTACTATAGATAAAAAAGGTTTAGCGGCTTTAACATCATCTTTTGTTGCAACTATTAAAGCTCTTTTTTCCAAAGCTGATGTTATTCATTATCATGCAGAAGGTCCGTGTGTTATGATATGGATTATAAAATGGTTTAGTAAAAAGAGAGTAATTGCTACTATCCATGGTCTTGATTGGCAAAGAGCAAAATGGGGTGGCTTTGCTAGTAAATATATAAAGTTTGGTGAAAAAATAGCTGCAAAATATGCTGACGAAATAATTGTTTTAAGCAAAAATATACAAAAATATTTTAAAGAAACTTATAATCGAAAAACTAATTATATTCCCAATGGTATTAATGAACCAACTAGTATGAAGCCAGATATCATAAGAAGAAAATATAATTTAAAAAAGGATAGTTATATTTTATTTCTCGGTCGTTTAGTACCTGAAAAAGGTGTTCATTATTTAATAAAAGCTTATCAAAACTTAAATACTTCTAAGAAATTAGTTATTGCTGGTGGTTCTAGTGATACTAATTCTTATAAAGAAGAATTAATTAGTTTAGCCAATAATAATAAAAATATTATTTTTACTGGTTTTGTTGAAGGTTATGAGTTAGCTGAATTATATAGTAATGCTTATATATATTGTTTACCAAGTGATTTAGAAGGGATGCCTATCAGCTTACTTGAAGCAATGAGTTATGGTAATTGTTGTTTGGTTTCCAACATTCCTGAATGTACAGAAGTTATTGAGGATAAAGGTTTAACTTTTAAAAAATCTAATATAAAGAATTTAGAGTTAGAATTGAATAAACTTTTGCAAAATAAAAAAATAATAGAAAAATATCAGAGCCAAGCTCAAAAGTATATATTAGAAAAATATAATTGGGATGATATTGTAAAAAAAATATTAAAATTATATAAAGATTCACAGATTTAAAATTAAAAAGGAGTAAAGACTATGTTAAAAAAGGATATTAGTATTTATTTGATTTGTATGTATTTGTTAATTTTTCAAGATGTTATTCAATATTATGTGCCAATATTTAAATATTTTGATGAAATATTTTCCTTGATGGTTATACCAATTTTAACATTTAATTGTTATAAAAATAGAAATAACTTAAAAATAAATAAGATAGATTTTAGAATTGTAATATCTTTGATATTTATTTTAATTATCGGATTATTTTCAAGTTTTATTTATAAGTATCAACCTTTAAGTGCGGTTTTAGGCGACATGCTATTGTTATCAAAATTCTTTTTAATGTATTTTTTAAGTTCTATTGTTTGGAATTATGATTTTTATGAGAAATATTCTAAAAAATTATATTTTCATATTCGTTTAATAATTTTTATAATGTTTTTTCTGACGATTTTGAATTATGGTTTCAATATATTCAATAGTACTTCTTATCGATTCGGAATAATGGTTAATGAGTTATTTTATGGCACACATACGAGTTTAGCGGCCGCTATGATTTTTTTAATAGCATTGTTAATTAGATGCTCTAAAAAAACTTTTTCTTTAGAATTATTTTGTGCTTTAATAGTTTTGGTATCAACCCTTAGATTTAAAGCAATAGGTGCAGCAATTATTATATTGATGTTAATATTCTACATTGATAAATTTAATAAAAAAATATCTATTTCTAAATTTATTCTGTTTGCTATAATAGCAATAATATTTGCATTTGACCAGATTTCCTATTATTATATTGAAAATGATGGGACAGCTAGAAAAGTATTAAATGAAAAATCTATCGAAATTGCAAAAGATCATTTTCCATTAGGAGCAGGATTTGCAACTTATGCTTCACATTACTCTTTAGTGTCATACTCTCCAATATATTATAATTATGGCCTAAATAATGTATATGGATTAAACGACGGTAATAATAGTTTTTCTTTTGTATCTGATACATTTTGGCCAATGATCATTGGTGAATTAGGTTTTATAGGTTTAATTTTATATATAAATTGTATTATTAATATATATAAAAAAATTCAATCTGAGTTTATTAAAGAAAATAAATATTTTTATATAAGTAAAATAATATGTCTTGTGTACTTGGCAATATCAAGTACATCTGAAGCAGCATTTGTTCATCCATTATCAATACCATTAGCGTTTCTTTTAGGAACTAATATAAATAAGAAAGTTGAATAGCTGTAATATTTTATTTTTTGAGAAAGAAGGAGTGGTTATGCGTATATTATTAATACATTATAGATATTTTATATCGGGTGGCCCGGAAAGATATATGTTTAATGTCAAAAAATCATTGGAAGAAAAAGGCCATATGGTTATTCCATTTTCTATAAAAAATAGTCAAAATATTGCTTCAGAATATGAAAATTATTTTGTTGATAATATTGGCAATTCAGATGAAGTTTTTGTTAATAATTATCCTAAAAATTTAAAAACCTACCTTGATTTAATTGGCAGAGAATTTTATTCATTTAAAGTGAAACGTTGTTTAAAAAAATTAATCATTAAAACTAAGCCCGATGTTTGCTATTTATTAGTTTATAAAAGAGCATTATCGCCAAGTGTTGTATCAGTTTGTCATAAATATAAAATTCCAATTATAAATAGAATATCGGATTACAATCCTGTCTGCGGAAATGGTTCATTATATAGAGATGGAAGTTTTTGTGATTTATGTTTAAAAAATGAAAGTAATTGTTTAAAATATAAATGCGTAAAAAATAATTTTACTTATTCGTTGATGAGATATCTGTCCATAAAATTTCATAAATTATTAAAAATTGATTCTAAAATAAACTATTATATTTGTACAAATAAGTTTATGGCCGAAATGATGGAAAAATATGGCTATAATAAAAATAAACTTGTGGTTTTACCTACTTTTTTTAAAGAAACTAAAAAAAGTAAGCTATTACGTAGTGAAAATAATGTAAAAAATAAAGTTAAATTTTTATTTATAGGAAACATTGATGAATCAAAGGGAATTTATGATTTATTAAAAGCCATTTGCTTATTAGATAAAGAAAAATATGATTTTGAACTTAATATAGTTGGAGGATTACATCAAGAAGAAATAAATAAAGTAAAAAATATTATAGACGAAAATAATTTGAATAATAAAGTAAAAATTATTCCATTTATTAAAAGTGATGATGTATATAATTATTATGTTGATTCAAATGTATGCATATTACCAACTAGGTGGGTAGAGAATTTGCCTAATACTTTAATTGAATCACTTTATTTTAATAGACCTGTTGTAGTTCCAAACTTTGGCTCTTTTAAATATACAGTAGATGATTCAGTAGCTTTTAAATTTAAGCCACTCTCATGTGAATCATTAAAAAAATGTTTAGAAAATATAATATTAAATCCTGATGTAATTAAGCAAAAAAGTATAAATTGCCAACATTGGTTTGAAAAAAATTTTTCAGAAGAGTATCATATTAAACAATTAATTGATATATTTTCAAAATTGAAAAAATGAAATAAAGATTATTTGGAGGTATAAAATATGAATAATACATTGAAACAGCAGAATACAAATATTAAATGGATAATTAATTTACGGGCATTTGCTTGTATATCAGTGATTATGATACATGTAATTGCTGGCTGGGCTCATATGCCTAATGTTTCGTTGAATGCTGAGGGGGGGGTATTAGATGGTTCTTAGATATGGTCATTTTTCAATTAATAATAAGAATGGCAATTCCTTGTTTTATAATGATTTCAGGATATTTATTATTGAATCCCAATAAAAATGTAGATATCCCAAAAATAAAAAAATATATTTTTAAAATATTATGTTTTATTGTATTATTTGGCTATGGCTATTTATTGATGGAACTATTATTTACTAAAAAATTGAATTTATTAGGGCTATATAAGCTTATTATAGATGTATTAGAAGGAAATGTTTGGGCACATCTTTGGTATTTATATATGCTAGTAGGTTTATATATTATCACTCCACTATTAAGATATTTTATAAAAAATGCTAATAAAGAGACAATTAAATTTACAATGTTATCATTATTTATAGTGGCTATTATTATTCCAACATTTAATGAAATATTTAATATGCATATAAGTGAATTTTATCTAGAATCATTTAAATATATATTTATTTATATGCTTGGTTATTTTTTAGGACAAACAGATATTATTAAAGATAAAGTAGTTTATATATGTGGAATAGTTGGTATTATCGGATATTTTATATTATTATATTTTTTAGGTAATGACTCTCAAACCAATATGTTTGTATTGTTTGAATCAGTACTAATTTTTAGATTAATGTCTAGTGGAAAATTAAAAATAAAAGATAATAAATTAATAAATTTAATTTCAAAGTATAGCCTAGGAATTTATTTAGTTCATCAATTCTATTTAAATTTATTATATAAGGTATTAAATATATTTCCAGATATACTTCCAATATTTGTTGGAGAAATGTTTATTTTAATATTAGTGTTAATTTTATCACTATTAACTAGTGCAATTATGTATAGATTACCAATCATAAAAAAATTATATACATAATTAGAAAAGAAAGGTGGCAAAAATATGAAAATAATTGAATGTGGAACAGGATATACTTCTATACCTGCTCAAATGGGAGCAGCTACAGAAATAGTTGTTGAAGAATTAGCTAAAGCTTTTAAAAAGTTAAATGTAAATTATGAAATTTTTGATATACAGGATGAAGAAAGAGCAAAAACAAATTTAAAAATTAGAGAAGTTAAAGTACCAAAAATTTTTCGTAAAAAAGATGTATCTTTAGGAATAATGCATAAATTAAAAAGAGTAGTTTATTCTTTAAATTTGGCAAAACAATTACGAAAAGAGATTAAAAGTTCAAATGAAAAGTTAGCAATTCATTTTCATAATCAATATAATATGTTTTTCTTTTTAAAAACTACTTCTAAAAAACTACTTAAAAATGTAAAAATATTTTATACTGTTCATAGTTATATTTGGAACAATAAATGGGAAAATATTGAAAACGTTATTAATAAAAAATATTTTCAAGAAGTTTATTGTGTTAAAAATGCTGATAAGGTGTTTGTATTAAATAATATAACTATTGAGCATTTTACTAAGCAGTTAAGTGTAGATTTAAATAAAATTTATCGAATTGATAATGGAGTTAATACAGATATTTATAAACCCGCTAATAGCAATGAAAAAGATTTTATCTTTTTTCAATCCGGATCAGTATGTGAAAGAAAAAATCAGTTAGAGGCAATCAGAAATTTGACTCCTATTTTAAAAGATAATGAGAATTACAAATATATATATGCAGGGGGAATTATAGATTCAGAATACAAAAACAAAATAGATGAATATGTTATTAATAATAATTTGGTTAATAAAATAAAATATGTTGGTGAATTAAAACCTGGGAAAGAAATGTGTAAGTATTATAATATGGCTAAAGCATTTATTTTTCCTTCTACAGCTGAAGCTTTTAGTTTAGTAATATTAGAGGCTTTATCTTGTGGATTACCAGTTATAATGAATAAAAAGAATATTTTAGAAGTTTCTGATGATTTAGAAAATGTTATTTTATTTTATGAAAATGAAAAAGATTTAAAAAAATTATTTGAAGAAAAATTATTAAAACAAAATGAATATAAGAGGTTATCAAATAATAGTAGGAAAATATCTATAGATAAGTATAGTTGGACTGCTGTTGCAAATATTTATTTAAAAGAAATAATTAAAGAAATGGATGGTAATATAAATGAGAAATTATCTTAAAGATGCCGTTCAACATCCTGATAAAATTATTACAAATTTAGGGCGAAGAGGTTTGCTTAATTGGATGAGTGATGAACAATATTTAAAATTATTATATAAAGCTGCATTAAAAAAGAAATTAAATTTAGATAATCCTCAAACATTTAATGAAAAATTACAATGGTTAAAACTTCATGATAGAAATCCAGATTATACAAAAATGGTAGATAAATATGAAGCTAAAAAATATGTTGCTTCTATAATTGGTGAAGAATATATTATTCCTACATTAGGTGTATATGATAAATTTGATGATATAGATTTTGATAAACTTCCTAATCAATTTGTTATAAAATGTACACATGATTCTGGTGGGTTAGTTATATGTAAGGATAAAAATACTTTAGATATAAAAGCTGCCAGAAAGAAAATTAGTAAATGTTTAAAAAGAAACTTTTATTACTTTGGCAGAGAATGGCCATATAAAAATGTAAAACCAAGAATAATTATTGAAAAATATATGGTAGATGAATCAAATAAAGAATTAAAAGATTATAAAGTGTTTAATTTTGATGGTAAACCTAAAATAATTCAAGTAGATTATGATCGATTTGTAGAACACAAACGAAATTTATATGACAAAGATTGGAAGTATATTGAAGCAGCAATTCAATATCCAACGAATCCTGAAATAAAAATAGAGAAACCTAAGAATTTAACTAAGATGTTAGAATTAGCAAAAATTTTATCAAAGGATATACCTCATGTAAGAACGGACTTTTATTCTATTGAAGATAAGATATACTTCGGAGAATTAACTTTTTATTCAGAAAGCGGCTTGGGAAAATTTAGTCCAAAACAATTTGAAAAAGATATGGGCGAATGGTTAAAACTTCCAGGGGGGGGGTATCTATTAAAAAATAATAGCATTACATTATTAATTAATTATGATGTAAAAGAATTAAAAGATTATAAAATATTTTGTTTCAATGGCAAGCCTGAAATAGTATTAGTATGTTCAGAAAGATTTTCTTCAAATAATATGTGCGAAACCTTTTTTGACATTAATTGGAATTTAATTAATGTTATTGAAAACAATCACAGAATAGATAAAAATATAAAAAAACCATTTAATTTAGAAAAGATATTATTATTTGCTACTAAATTATCACAGAATATTTCATTTTTGAGAGTGGATTTTTATGAAATTAATGATAAAATATATTTTGGAGAACTTACTTTTTTTCCCGCAACTGGTTTAGAAAAATTTGAACCAAATAGTTATGATTTAAAACTAGGTAATTTAATTGACATAAATTGGAGGTAAAAGAAAATGAAAAGTGCATTAAAAAAATTTTTTAATATGATATCCTTATATTATTATAAATTTGCAATATATCGTTGTGAAATGAAAAAAATATATAAAAAAAAGAATTTATGGAAAAATATTAAACTAGATAAAAAAATTAGTCATGAAATTAAGAAAATATATGGTACAAAGGATTATTGGCATAGATATTATCAATATTTTACTGGTAATTTTGACATCAACTATATTCCAGAAATAATATTTTCTACAAAACTAGAACCGATTATTAATAAAAGAAGTTTAACGAAAGCATTAGAAGATAAATCACTTTTGCATACATTGTATGGCGATGTTGAAAATTTATATATTCCGAAAACAATTATTCAAAAAACATATGGTATATTTTATGATGTTGATGGTAATCCGATAAGTTCAGAAATAGCTAATAAAATTGTAAGTAATTATTTAAAAAAGCATAATAGTGCTATAATTAAACCTACAATTGGTACTTCATCAGGACAAAATGTGCGAATCTTGACTAGAAATGATAATTGGAATGAATCTTATAAGGATAATTATATTATTCAAGAATTAATTCAAAATCAAGATGATATAAAAAAATTAAATCCTAATTCATTAAATACCATGCGAGTAATAACTTATGTATGTAATGAAAAATATTACATAGCGCCTATTATTTTACGGATGGGGGGGGGGTTATCGCACTTAGATAATGCTCATGCTGGAGGAATATTTATAAGCGTAAATGACGATGGTACTCTTGGAAAGGAAGCTTATTCGGAGTATGGAGAAAAATATAAAAAGCATCCATATACTAATGTAAAATTTGAAGATTACAAAATTAGTGGTATAGATAAAGTAAAACAAGTTGCAATAGAATGTCATAAACGAACTCCACAATTAAAAATGATTTCATGGGATTTAACTATTAATAAAGAAGGAATGCCAACTTTAATAGAGTCTAATCAATATGGGCAAGCAGTTTGGGCGTCACAAATTGCTCATGGTAAAAGTTTCTTTGGTGATAATACTGAAGAAATGCTAAAGTTAATACGAAAGAAGAAGTGATAGTATATGAAAGAAAAAAAGTTAAATGGTACAGTAATTGTGACATATAGATGTAATGCAAGATGTACGATGTGTAATCGATATAAATGTCCATCAAAACCTGAAGAAGAATTAAGTATTGAAACAATTAAGAAATTACCTAAAATGTATTTTACGAATATTACGGGTGGTGAACCTTTTATTAGAGAAGATTTACCAGATATTGTTCGAGAATTATATAAAAAATCAGATCGTATAGTTATTTCTACTAATGGTTTCTTTACTGATAGAATAATAAAATTATGTGAAGAATTTCCTAATGTAGGAATAAGAATTTCTATTGAAGGTTTAGAAGAAACTAATAATAAAATTAGAGGTTTACAAGATGGTTTTAATCGTGGTTATTCAACTTTAAAAAAACTAGTTGAAATGAAACATCCTGATGTTGGATTTGGGATGACTGTTCAAGATGCTAATGCTAAAGATTTAGTTGCTTTATATAAAATATCTGATGAGTTAAATATGGAATTTGCAACAGCATCTCTTCATAATAGTTTTTACTTTGTTGAAGCAAAAAATATTATTCATGATCGACCAATGGTAGCAAAAGAATTTGAAAAATTAATTAATGAATTATTAAATTCTAATTCACCTAAGAAATGGTTTAGAGCTTATTTCAATCATGGGTTAATTAATTATATATATGGACAAAAGAGATTATTACCATGTGATATGGCTTTTGATACTTTCTTTATTGATCCATATGGTGATGTAATGCCATGTAATGGTACTAAAGAAAAAAAAGTTATGGGTAATTTAAACGAAGAAACTTGGGATGAGTTATGGAACTCAAAACAAGCCGATAAAGTAAGAGATGAGGTAAGACATTGTGATAGACAATGCTGGATGATTGGTTCTGTTTCTCCAGCTATGCATAAATATATTTGGAAACCAGCTTGGTGGGTAATTAAACATAAATTTTTAAGATTCTATAAAAAGCAAAAATATTCAATGTTTGAAAATAAAATTGTAAGAGATTTTAGAGATGGAAAAGTAACAAAAGATGAATTAGATGTATGCTCTACTTGCGATATGAATTGTGTAGCTAATAATGGATTATCAGAAGCATCACTAGAACAATTAAAAACTAAAACTGGTGAAGAAATCGTAAATGCTGATATAGAAAATCAAATGAAAAGGTAAAATTATGAAGAAAGATGTAAATATTTGGATTTTAGATAAAAAGCAATCAACGATTATAAGAGCAATTTGTTGTTTTCTTGTTGTAATGGTTCATGTACCAGCTCAACATGGTAATTTAATTCAAGATATGCTTGGTTCATTTGGGTTTATTTCAGTTACTGTCTTTTTCATGCTATCTTCATATGGTTTAAAATATAGTTTAGATAATAAAAAAAATTATTTAAAAAATTTTTGGAAGAATAGAATTTTAACTTTATATATACCTTTTTGGATTGTTAATTTGTTAATGTATTATAATAATCGTCCGTTGGATTTGATATTTATTTTAATAGGAATAAAACACAAAAATTTTATAAGCAATTTAATTTTGTATTATATTTTCTTTTGGATAATAAATACATTAATCAAGAATAAAAAGTATTCTGATTATATTATTTGTTTTAGTATCTTAATTTATGCTATAGTTGGTAAAATTTTGAATTATTCAACTGGATATTTTGTTGAAAGTTTGGGATTAGTTTATGGTATTATAATATATAATGCTATACCAAAAATAAAAAATATTGCTAAAAAAATTAATCAAAAAGATGCTAATTTAATAATCGGGGGGGGGCAAATTTACTAATATCTTTAATTTTTGGTTTGTTATATATAAAATATAAAAATGTTTATTTTATTGGAACATTTATTATTAAAACTTTATTAACTATTAGCATAATTATTAATACTTTTATTGTTTTATTAAGGATAAGACTTCAAAGCAGAATTTTAATATATATAGGAAGTATTAGTTACGAAATTTATTTGGTGCATTCGTTTATAATGACATTATTAATAGATGTTCAGTTACCGTCTTTTGAGTGGATAGCAATGATTTGTGTTATAACTGTTATATTTGCTATTATTCTGAATTTTATAGATAAAAAATTTATTTATGCTTTAAAAAAAGTATAAAATTATGAAAGGAAAAATACTTTTATTTTATGATAGTTGGTGATATGGTGAAAAAAGAAAAAGTTGCAACAGTTACTGTTACATTTAACAGAAAAAATTTATTAGTAAATAATATTGAATCTATTATAAAGCAAGATTATAAAGTTGATTGTATAATTATAGTAGATAATCATAGTACTGATGGCACTAAAGAAGAGATAACTAAAAAATTTTTAAAAAATAAAAATATAAAATATGTTTATTTAGATGAAAATACTGGTGGTGCTGGAGGATTTTATTACGGATGCAAAATTGCATATGAGTCTGGATATGATTGGGTAATACTTATGGATGATGATGGTAAATTTGAAAATTCTGAAGGAATAACAAATTTATTTAAAATAATAAAACAAAAGAAATTATCATCTAATGAAAAGGTAATGCTAAATTCTATTGTTTTATGTGAAAAAAATAAGATGCCATTTGGCTTATTTAGCATAAATGATAAATTTGAAGATATAGTTGATAAAGCGGATAATGGAGTAATTTTAAATAGAATTAATCCATTTAATGGTACATTAATATCAAAGAAGTTAATTGAAGAAATTGGTTTTCCAAATAAAGATTTATTTTTAACTTCTGATGAAGTTGAGTATTCATTCCGGGCTGATGAATCTAATGCATATATTGCGACTGTTGTAAATTCTTTATATTTTCATCCTGGAAAAAAAAGAAATAAAATTCAAGTTTTAGGTAAAACATTAACTTTATTTACTGCTGTAAGTCCGGTTATGCAATATTATAGAGTTAGAAATAATATTTATGTTAAAAGCATACACCCTAAGTATAAAAAAAGATTTGAAAATGTAAAATTTATATCAAAGTCTCTATTAACAATATTTGTAAATAAAGAAGAAATATTCTTAAATTTAAAAATGTTAATTAAAGGCTATATTGATGGTAAATTAAAGAGAATAGGGAAAACAATAATTCCAAAATAATCGAAAAAGTATTATTTAATGTAAAAGGAGAAATTTTATATGTATGATTATTTAATAGTTGGTTCAGGATTATTTGGAGCAACATTCGCTAATTTAGCGAAAAAAGATGGTAAAAAAGTTTTAGTAATTGATAAAAGAGACCATATTGCCGGGAACATTTATACCGAAAATATTGAAGGTATAAATGTTCATAAATATGGAGCTCATATATTTCATACCGATTATAAAGAGGTATGGGAATATGTAAATTCATTTGTTGAATTTAATAGATATACTAACTCTCCAATAGCTAGAATAGGTAATGAAGTGTACAATATGCCTTTTAATATGAATACTTTTAGCAAGATTTGGAGTGATGTTTTTACTCCGGAAGATGCTTTAAGACATATTAATGAAGAAAGAAAAGAAATAAGTGGAGAACCTAAAAATTTAGAAGAACAAGCTATTTCTTTAGTTGGTAGAACTATTTATGAAAAGTTAGTTAAAGGTTATACAGAAAAACAATGGAATAGAGATTGTAAAGATTTACCAGCATTTATTATTAAAAGATTGCCTGTAAGACTTATTTATGATAATAATTATTTTAATGATAGATATCAAGGGATACCTATAGGTGGCTATACTAAATTAGTTGAAAAAATGTTAGAAGGAATAGAAGTACGATTAAATACTAATTTCTTTGACAATATTGAAGAATACAAAAAAATGGCTAATAAAATAGTATATACAGGACCACTTGATGAATACTTTAATTATTCATTAGGAGAACTTGAATGGCGAAGTCTAAGATTTGAAACTAAAATATTAGATGTCGAAAATTATCAAGGAAATGCTGTTGTTAATTATACAGGGCATGAAGTTGATTATACAAGAGTTATCGAGCATAAGCATTTTGAAAATGCTGAAAGTAATAAAACAGTATTAACTTATGAATATCCAACTGATTATCAAAAAGGTATGGAGAAATACTATACGATTAATGATGATAGAAATAATAAATCAGCTGATGAATATAGAAAACTTGCAAGTAAAGAAGAAAACGTTATATTCGGGGGAAGATTAGCTGAATATAAATATTATGACATGGATGATGTAATTAAATCGGCTATGGATACTTATATGCAAGAAAAATAAATGGAGTGATAGAAATGGCAAAAAAAAGTATTGCTAAAAATTATATATATAATTTGATATATCAATTTTTGACTATGATTGTTCCTTTAATTACGACCCCTTATCTTTCTCGAGTTTTAGGAGCTGATTCAATTGGAATATATAGTTATACTTTATCAATCGCAACTTATTTTATATTATTTGGCTCTTTAGGCGTAGTAATGTATGGTCAAAGAGAAATTGCCTATGTTCAAGATGATAAACCAAAACGAAGTCAAACATTTTATGAATTAGTTTTAATGAGATTTTTAACTTTGGGAATTTCCATGTTAATATTTTATATAACATTTGCTTCCCATGGAGAATATAATTTGTATTATAAAATTTTATTATTAGAGATATTAGCTAATGCTTTAGATATAAGTTGGTTTTTCCAAGGTTTAGAAGATTTTAAAAAAACTGTTATTAGACATATAATTGTTAAAAGTATAAGTGTTATAGCAATATTTACATTTGTTAAGACTCCTAATGATTTAGTTATATATTTTTTAATTTATGTATTATCAACATTATTAGGTAATATGTCATTATGGCTTTATTTACCTAAATATATTGATAAAATTAATATTCATAAATTAAACATAAAGAAACATATAAAGCCAACTATTTCTTTATTTATTCCTCAAATTGCTATGCAAGTATATACAGTTTTAGATAAAACAATGATTGGAGCTATTTTAAAAGATATGTCAGAGGTTGGAAATTACGAGCAATCTCAAAAGATTGTGAAGGTGGCTTTAGCGATAGTTACGTCTTTAGGTACGGTATTAGCGACAAGAATTGCTAATACATATGCTAATAATGATAAAGAAACTATTATTAAATATTTAGAAAAAGCTTTTCATATAGTATGGTTATTAGGAATTCCAATAATGTTTGGTATTATGGCCATTTCTTCGAAATTTGTTCCTTGGTTTTTAGGAAATGATTTTGAAAAATCGAAATTGTTGTTAGTTGTCGGAGCACCATTAGTTATAGCGATAGGATTAAATAATGTTTCAGGAATTCAATATTTAATACCTACAAAGAAACAAAGTATATATACAAAGTCGGTTATTGCGGGTGCTATATTTAATTTGACTTTTAATATAATTTTTATTCCAATTTTAAAAAGTATTGGTGCTATTATTGCTTCTGTTATGGCTGAGTTTATAATATTATTAGTTCAACTTTATTATATAAGAAAAGATTTTTCTTTAAAAATAGTGTACAATAATTCAAAGAAATGCATTATTAGTGGGATTTTAATGTTTTTAATTGTATTTTTAGTAGGATATTTTATGCCAGCTAATATATTAACTACAATAGTTCAAATATTTATAGGAATTTTAATATATTTTGGTATCTTATTTATCTTAAAAGAAGAACTTTTTTATGATATAATAAATAAAATATTTCTTAATTCAAGAAAGAAAGTGAAATTATAATGAACCATATAAAAAGAATAATAAAAAAAATATTAGGCAAAAAGATTTTATTTTATTATAATCAAATAAAAAGAGTTTCTATTAACGTATATTCTCATGAAAATAAAGTTATATCTATTTTTAAAAGCATTAAGAATATTAGAGTTTATAATTCTAAAAATAAAATAGTATCATTATCAAAATTATTTGAAAATATAAAAATAAATAAAATAACCAATAAAAATGATAATTTTTATTATGATATTGATTTTTTTAAAATGATGAATACTCCTAATTCAGTAATTGGAAATTTATGTTTAGACTATTCAAAGATATTAAATAATTCTTTAGAAGACGTAAAAAAACATTTAAACAATAAAAATATAGAATTTTATAATACTGAATTTGAAACAATCAATATCATTGAAAAATATATTGATAAAATAGTAAAACTAAACTCAAAAAATATAACTGTTTGTACTAATTTATCTAATATAAAAAATAATAAAGCATCTTCATTTCAAGAAGCACTTCAAAGAATTTTATTTTTTAACATGTTATTATGGCAAACTAATCATCGTTTAAATGGTTTGGGTAGATTAGATAAAATATTAATTGAATATTACAATAATGATATTGAAAGTGGTGTTTTGACTGAAGAAATGGTCAAAAATTTATTAAAAGAATTTTTACTATTACTACATAAGGATTATAAATTCAAAAGTAATTCTTTATTAGGAGATACTGGTCAAATTATTGAACTTGGTGGAATTGATAAAACAGGCAAATATTTATGTAACGATTTAACTTATATGTTCATTGAATTAATGGAAGAATTAAAATTACCAGATCCAAAAGTCTTAGTTCGTGTAAGTAAAAATATGCCAAGAAAATTAATGGAAAAATCACTAGAATGTATTCAAACAGGAATAGGATGTCCATTATTTGCTAATGATGATGTAATAATAGATAAATTAATAAATTTTGGCTATGATAAAGAAGATGCTTATAATTATGGAACCTCTGCATGTTGGGAACCATATATTATCGGTAAATCTTCGGCTCAAAATAATATTAAATCTTTGAATTTTATGTTCCCTTTAAATGAATTATTAGAAAAAGAAAATTTAAATAAAATAACTAATTTTGAAATTTTATTAAAAACATATAATAATTATTTGGAAAGATATGTAAATAATTTAATAAGTGATTTAAAAAAAATAACTTTTGAACAAGACCCGTTTTTATCATTATTTATTGATGATTGTATAAAAAATGGAAAAGATATATCTTTAGGAGGGGCTAAATATAATGATTTTGGTTTAACTGGTGTAGCTTTATCAAATGTTGTAAATTCATTAGTTAATATTAAAGATTTTGTTTTTGATAAAAATAAAATGACTTTAATTGAATTTAATGAAATTAGAAAGAATGACTTCGAAAAAAATGAAGCGTTTTTAAAAAAATTAAAAAATAATGGACCTAAATATGGCGAAGATGATGATTTCATTATAAATTTATCAAATAATATAATTAATTTTGCATCAAGTATATTTGAAAATAAAAAGAATATTTTAGGAGGAAAATATAAATTTGGATTAAGTTCTCCTAATTATATAACTGATTCTAAAACTTCTCCAGCATCTTTTGATGGCCGTAAAAATGGAGAACCATTCAATGTTCACATTTCTACTGATGTTTCTAATGGTTATACTGGACTAATAAATTTTGCTGGTAAACTTGATTATAATGCGAATAGATTTAATGGTAATGTTGTAGATTTTTTTGTGACTCCGAATTTTATTAATGATAATTTTGATAAATTTGTTGATTTTCTTATGGCAAGTATTAAAGTAGGGTTCTTTGAAATGCAAATGAATGTAGTAAGTAGTGCTAAATTAATTGAAGCACGAAAAAATCCTGAAAAATTTCCAAATTTAGTGGTAAGAGTTTGGGGCTTCAGTGCTTATTTCAATGATTTACCTGATGATTATAAAGATTATCTTATTGAAAGGGCATTAAAAAATGAAAGCCATAGTTAGTAATATTCAAAGGTTTTGTTTGCACGATGGACCTGGGATTAGAACAACAGTTTTTTTTAAAGGATGTAATCTAAGATGCCCTTGGTGTTCTAATCCAGAAAATATTGATTTTAATATTCAAGAATATGAAGAAGATGGCGAATTATTACATTATGGTTATGAAATATCTTTGGAAGAATTAGAAAAAGAGATTCTTAAAGATAAATTGTATTATGAAGAAAATGGAGGGGTCACTTTTTCTGGAGGAGATGGTTTAATTCAATTTAAAAAGATTGAACCATTATTGAAAAACTTAAAAAAAGATAATATTAATATTTGTGTAGAAACATCTTTAGTTGTATCGGAAGAACTAGTAGATATAGCTATTAAATATGTTGATACATTTTTAGTAGATTTAAAAATTTTAAATCAAAATGATGCTAACAAAATAAATACTGACGTTTCTCTATACAAACAAAATGTAAAGAAATTGTTTGATAATCATTGTAATGTTATTTTTAGGATACCTTTAGTACCAGAATATACATATACTGATAGCAATATTGAAGAAATTTTAAAATTTTTGCAAGAATATAAGCCAAAATTAGTACAAGTATTTAAACTTCATCGTTTAGGTGAAAAGAAATATAAGACATTAAATAAAAAAATGCCTGAATTTAAAAATATAACTGATGAAGAAATAAACAGTTTTATGAATAAAATAAAAGAATTAAAAATTAACGTAGAATATTGTAAAATATAGAAAGAATGAGGTAAATATGAAAGAAAAATTAACATCGGGGGGGGGGTATTATAGAGTAGAATGGGTAGATGTTGCTAAATATATTTGTATTATATTTGTTATGCTATCTCATTTAGAAAGTGCTACTGATATATTAAGAGTATTTTATAATCCATTCTTTCTATTTTTATTCTTCTTTTGTTCAGGTTATGTATATAAACATAATCAAAATTTTAAAAAATTTTTATATAAAAAATTTAGGGGATTGTTCATACCATGGTTAGTATTTAGTTTATTAATAATTTTTTCCGCTCAAATAATATCATTTAATGAACATGTATCACTTATGGAAACATTAAAATGGAATTTTTTACAAATTAGAACTGTAAAAGATGAAGTATGGTTTGTGGCGGCTTTATTTGTAGCTTTTATTCCTTTTTACTTTTTTATTGATAAATATCAAAAAAGTAAAAGTGCTCATAAAGACTTTAATTTAATATTAATTTCATTTATATTATCATTAATAAGCTTAACTTATACTAAAATAATGAATCCTGCTTTTTTCCCTTGGGGGACTAATACTTTGCCTTGGCATTTAGAATATATTTTTCAAGCAATGTTTTTTATGGTTTTAGGTTATTTATTTAAAATAAAATGGGAAAAACAATTTGATAAATTAAATACTAAAAAAAATAGATTACTAATAACAATAAGTTATTTGTTATTAGTATACATTGTTTATATATTTAATCTAAATTTACCTTTAGTGGTTAATATAATTTATCAATATATAATTTCATTACTAGGTTGTGTAATGATAATATCTTATTGTAAGATAATTAAAATTAATAAATATATTTCATTTGTAGGTCAAAATACTTTAATATATTTTGCTTTGCATGGAAAATTGTATAGTTTAATTCAAACAGTTTTAAAAAAAGTTATTCCTAATATCTATAATATAATTTTAAATAATGTTTGCTATTCAACAATATTTTCTATTTGTTTTGCTTTAGTATTATCATTTATATTAATAATACCAGCATGTATTATTGATAAATATTTTCCATTTATTTTAGGTAAAAAGACTAAATAAGTTTAAATTTCCTATTTGTAAAGTAATTGGTAAAATATAGTAATAAATTATTGAATAACTTCTTTTAACTATCTATAATGAAGATAGAAGGAGGACTAAATAAAGAGTGAAAAATTATATCGTAGCATTTGAACCAGCCAGTGATAAAGATTGTGATTGTAAAAGTGCAGTTATTAGAAATATTGAATCTTATAAATATTCTACTAAATTATGTGACAATGTTTATCAAATAAGTTCGTTTCAAGATTTAGCAACAATGTTAAAAAATGTATCTGTCGGGGCAAACGATGATGATAAAGTAATTATTATTCCTTTTGAGGTAATAATTGGAAAAAATATTCCTAATATTTAAGATAAACCTAGGAAAAAACCTAGGCTTATTTTATATATAGGGATAAAAGGGGGAAAATAAAAAATGTATATTCATTATATAATATTAGGTAGTTCTTATAAAACAGGGAGAAGAATTACTTTAGATATAGTATATAAAGATAAAAAAGGAGAAAAGATTGTTAAAGATACAGTTAAATTTTTAAATAAAAAATGTATTTTTAATTCTATTTCAACTCATGTTTTACCATCTAAAAGTGATTCTTTTGAAGCAATAAAAGAATATGATAAGTTTTTTTCTAATGTTACATTAATTAATAATAAAGAAGAATTTGCTAAATTAATAAATAAAGATAGATATTTAGATGGTTATGATGTAAGTAAATATATTTTAACTAAAGTACCTTGTACTCATTTAAAATTAGAGAAATTAGTTTATTTTTGTTATGCTGATTATTTATTAAATAATAATAAAAAATTATTTAATGATAAAATACTTGCTTATCAAAAAGGGCCAATCATAAAAAGTGTTTATAAAAAATATGATAATAATCTTGAAGATGATGAAAAAGTATATTCTAAAGAACAAGATTATTTACCAATAAGAAGTCGTTTATTAGCTAGTGAGGATGGACCTAGAAAAGTTATGAGTATTAATAAAACTTTAGAAAGATATGAAACTTTAACAGAAAATGAATTAGTTTTATTAATTAATAAAGAAAATACTCCTTGGTCGAAAGTAAAAGAAAGAGGACTTTATAAATCAATTAATGATAATATTATTAAAAAATATCATTGTAATGAAGTATTAGAGTTTTAAATATTATTTGTAAATTAATTTTAAATAACTCTAGACATAATGATTAATTAATATTTACTATATGTAAAATAATGGTAAAAAAGGCCAAATTTTATTGATTGATAAAAAATATGATATTACAATGTAATTAGTGAATAAGAATATTCATTAGAAAGGAGTCACATATGAATTATTATGTTGTATCTTATGAATTATCTGATGATAATGATTGTAAATGTCGGGAAAAAGGCGTTATAGAAAAAATCGATTCTTATCCTGGTAGTACTAAATTATTAGATAATACCTATTATATTAATTCTTTCCAAGATATGCCAACAGTATTAAAAAAACTATCAGATGGGTTAAATGATGATGATAAAATAGCTATTTTTCGAATAGAAAATATTATTGGAAAAAGAATACCTAATATTTAAAAATAAAATGAAAGGAAGTAAGTTTTATGAACTATTATATGGTAAGTTATGAAATAGTAAATGATTGTGAAAGAAAAGAAGATAATATTGAAAAAATAATTAAGACATATTCTGGCAGTATTAGAATGCTAGATAATGCATATTTTATTCCTACTTTCCAAGACAATCAAACATTACTTGATAAATTATCAAATGGTTTAGATGATGATGATAAAATAGCTATTTTTCAAATAAAAAATATTATTGGAAAAAGAATACCTAATATTTAAAGATAAAATGAGAGGAAATAAGTTTTATGAAATATTATATGATAAGTTATGAAATAGTAAATGATTGTGAAAGAAAAGAAGATAACATTATAAGAATAATTCAGACATATCCTGGTAGCATTAAAATGTTAGATAACACTTATTTTATTTCTACTTTCCAAGATAATCAAACATTACTTGATAAATTATCAGATGGTTTAGATGATGATGATAAATTGGTAATTGCCCAAGTAAGAAATTATACTGGTAAAAGAACCCCAAATATTTAAAGATTAAATAATAAACAAGAAAATCTCTTTTAGGGATTTTTTTTATGCTTTTTTTAAATATATAATGATATAGTAGTTGGTTTTTAATAATACTAAAATAAAATTGGAGGAAATGAATTAAATAAAGATCTAATCAATAGACAAGTACATTTAATAAAAAATAAGGTTTAATAAATGAAAAAATATATTCTATTTTCTATTAAAAAAAAATAATAGATATTCTTTTTAAGTAAATTTAAGTTAAACTTTACAAAAGTTGACACTTAAAAATAAAAATTTTAAATTTTTTCTCAAGAAAAAAAGGAAAATACAGATTTGCGGGTAATAATTATAATAGAGGATAAAAATAAAACCTCTGTTCAAATAACAAAAAAGGGGGAAATTTTTAATGTTATTTGAAAATAGTTTTTGGT
>CANPZX010000019.1 GCA_947589195.1 uncultured Bacilli bacterium
TGATTATTTTGGACATTTTTATAATTATCTATAAACGAAATTATATACTGAAAAACATATGGTTTTAATTCTTCTACGAGTTTGGTAAAAGCTTTTCGATGATAGGCTAAGTTATATTGATGATTTAATAAAATGGGGTCATATCTTACATATACCCTTTCTTTTCCTAAAATTTCACTTACTTTTTTAATTCCTTCAATTATTTTTTTCTTATCTATTACATTGGGTTCAATATCTTTTTTATAAGGTGTTAATGTTATATGAAATATTATGGGTATTTTAATTTCTTTTAGATATGGAATAATGGGCCAAGGATTTTTCGTACAAAATATTATTAAGTCAACATCTTTAAAATAAATCCGGGAAATATTGCTTTGATAGAAAGGGTTTCGGACATCAACATATCCTTCTTTAAAGCGATTAATAAGCCATGAGGTATAAAAGGCCACGATGTCCGTTCGACCACTTATGTTTAAAATCATTTAAATCACCTTTAAAATTATCTTTATTTTATCAGAAAATAAGATTTAATGCGATATTTTCGAAAAAAATACTTGATTTACTTTAGTTATGTATGATATTATTAGATTGTTCTTGGGGAATTAGCTCAGCTGGCTAGAGCACCTGCTTTGCAAGCAGGGGGTCAAGGGTTCGAATCCCTTATTCTCCACCATTAATAAAATTAAAACATTTATTGTTTTAATAAAGAGATTTTAAAATCATGGTTTAAAGTAATAAAAAATCTCAGTAAAGAAAGTCTACAAAGACTTTTTTTTAATGCAAATAAATATCTAAAGTAGTACTTACATTATGATGACCCATACGACAAGAAACATCTTTAATAGGAACATTTTTTCTTATCATACGAGTACAAAAACTATGCCTAAATTCGTGTTGTGTAATATAAGGAAGATTAGATTTTTTAATAGCATTATTTTTTATTCTATCAATTGAAGTAGGAGCTAAAGGTTTAAGACCGCCAAATATAAAATAATCATTACTAAAACTAGAAGATTTAATATATTTTCTCTTTAAAATAAAGATTAAAAATCTCATAATAATACCAATTTTAAATTTTCGAACACTATATAAATTTTTAGGAGTGTCTAATTCTCTTTTACCCTTTCTTTGTAAATTATGATTAATATGAACATAATGACCTGATAAATCACTAAATCTTAAAGCCATTGTTTCTCCAGGTCTAGTACCATAAAAAAACATAAAAGTAAAAAAGCACTTATAAACAAAATTATCTAAATAAAAAACGAATTTTAAAAACTGATAAAAATTATAAGTAGTATGTTCATTTAATTCTATTTTTTTTGAAAAATTACCGACTAAAGAAACAGGATTAAAAGAAACAATATCAAATAAAACGCAATAACTAAAAAAGCTATTAAAAAAAGAATATAATTTAAAATTAAAACTATTTTTAAAGCCAAAATCAAGTATATAATTCTGCCAATTTAAAATATCATTTTTAGTAATATCAGTAATATTTTTATCTTTAAAATAAGGTAAAATATACTTTTTAAAATCATGGTTTAAAGTAATAAAGCCTTGTTTTTTATGCCGCTTTTCAGCATATACTATAAATTCTTCATAAGCACTTTCGAATTTCATGCCGTTTCCCCCTAAATCATATGACATCACCTAATTTAATAATAAATTAAATGATTTAAATTGTAAATATAATTAATTATGTTTTACAAGAAAATAAGTAAAATTATTAAGTTCTAACATAAGAACATAAGTTATATTTTCATAAATAAAACAAATAAAACAATAATTACCTTCAAAGCTAACAAATTCTAATTTAGAATTTTTAAGAGTTTTTTTAACTTCTTCAAACCTTGGGTCATTTATTTTTATATCTTGATTAAGTACCATATTTTCACCTCATTTCTAATTACATTATATCACACTACCTAGGTAGTGTCAATAAAAAAAAAGAAAAAAAGCTACTTTTTTTTGCTTTTTTTTAAACTAGAAATAGCATTTCTAAGAAATTGAACTTTCGTTAAATTATGTTTTGTTAATAAATCATTTAATTCATTATATTCCTCAATATTCAAATCTACATTAAACTGCTTTTTAAACCTCTTACGATAATCAATATCATACTGTTGTTTATCAAATTTCTTTTCCATATATAACACCACGAAAATATTATATCAAAAAATTATTTGTAGTAAAGATTTTCATGTTGGTAAACTTCTCCAGCTACTTTACCATTATGGTCGTTAACTAAGCATTTAAAGTAGCCGAAATTTCTTCTAAAAGCATCCCACATATTAACTTTTTGAACATACTTGCCAAGAACATCCCATCGAATAAAGCCATCAAAATTAATTATATAATCTTGTATATTCATAACTTTTTCTCCCTCTGGAATATCTTCACTAATTAACTTTAAAAACTTATTTAAGAGCTTATCTGAGTTTGATTGTACTAACCCTGAATCATATTGAAATTTGTCCTCACAACCCCAATGTATAAGATATTTTAAAGCCCCATTAAATGACTTCTTAACAGGTTCAATCATATTTTCTTGAACTAATATTCTTTTTGATAATGCTGAAATAGTACAAGCATTTTTTAATTTTATAACAAAATGATAGTGTGGCTTCTTATATTCGCCAGTTTCTTCGTTTAAGTCGCTATCATGCCTTATGTAAATAACTTCCGGTTCTTGAAGTAAATTAAAGTATTGTTTGTCGAAGTTTTCATCATCTTCATAAATTACTACTATAAAATTATAAAATCTTTTTTCTTTCATTTTTCCACCTTTTCTACATAAATTACATATTTCTTATTTATTTTATGTAATAACTTGTGTAATTACATAAATTACATAAAAATTGCAATATAGACGTAGCCCATGCAATTTTTATTTTTTTTAATTTTTTTCTCACCCCAATTGCTGAGCACCTTTTTTCTACGAAAAAACCGTTCTTCCCTTAAAAAGGGAAGCCGCACCACTCAGCAAACGCCCCTCAAGGGGCTAACCTAACCAGAACACTAATGCGGGCAATTAAAGTGGGCTTATGGGCGGTTTAACATCAAAAAAGATAAAATTTATCTTTCTTGATGTATTTCCATTTTAAGTCGTTTCCTAGCTAGTCAATTGTTGCGCTACGCCGTATCGTTTCACTCGCCAATTGACAAGCTTTAGGAAACTAGTTTCCAAGGAAGTGTCCTATTACTTTCATAAGGGCATCTTTTACCACTTGAAAACCATGCCATGCAATGACTAAGCTAATTAATCCGGAAACGACGGCGACATTAAAGAAATAAGAAAGAAAGGAAATACCTCCTTGAAGCATGGTACTTATCGAGTTAAGAATATCGCCTATTCCAAGAGGGAAACTAGGAATTAAGTCGCCTAAAACAGAGCTAATAGTAGCCAATATAAATAGAATTGCTTTTAATAATAAATATATAATCACCTATATCTACTCCTTTTCGAAAAACTATTTGTACCTCTTCGCCAATATTCAGTTCTATAAACTTCGTCGCCGTCTTGTTCCCAACTAACTCCAGAAACGTCATTAGCAACGTCATTTTTAGATAGAATAGTAAAGAATTTTGAAGAAGCAAAACCAATAAATAAACCAACTAATACAATTGAAGTAATAGACCGAATAGTATCTATATTCTCTGATAAAATAGGATTATCAGCAAGACAAACATTTTGAGCTTTCCAAAAAACGACGTCGTCAGCTAAACCAGTTTTACTTAACGGTAGCGTAAACTCAGGAAGTTCTAAACAACCACGCTGATTAGTCATGCCAAGTAAAGAAGTAAAAATATTAATAAAGAAGTTCATTGATTCACCCACAAAGCCAAAGTTCTCAGTTAATTCTTTACTATCGTTAATAATTTCCAAAAGTTGGTCATCAGTTGGAACGAAAAGACTTTTCAAAGCGTCAATTAATAAATTAACTAGTTTACCAGGTAATTCAACAACAGAAGTAAACAAATCGCCAATCTTACCTAGTATACCCTTACGAGTATTCTCAGCTTCATCAAGTTTTTGATTAGTCTGTTGTTGATTAGAATTTTGATTATCGATAATATGTTGAGTATTTTGATTTTGACTATCGATTATATCGGCATTAGTAGGGTCACAAGAAACTTTTAAATCTTGATCGACACCAAAAGTAATAATATCGTCATAAACAATATCATAATTACTAGGAAAAATATTCATGACAAGCGTTCCACCACCAGAACCAGTACAAGAAAATCGATAAGTTAAACCGGATTCTTTAGTAGTAGTACAACTCATTTTCTGGCCATTACTCCACAAAGCAAATTCACCAAGAGGGTATTTTTCAAATAAACCACGATTATTAGGGTTTAATAAACCATGAAATTTACCACTTATAACTAAATTTTGTCCAGAACAAAGATTTGCATTATCCCAAATATAATTAACCTGTTTTAAACTAGGACCATTAGGAATAATATAAAAATTACCAGAAGCATAAATCTGATTATTTGCCCAATTGCCTCTAGTAGAAGTTCCGCAAGTAGTAGGAAACGTGCTTTCATTATGGTCAAAACAATAAGTTGGAACACCAAGTTGCATTGCATTTACTCGTAAAAATGAAAAAGATAAAAATAAAATTAATAATAAAAATATTTTTTTCATAACAAACACCCCAAAAAATAGATTAGAAAGAAACAACTCAAAATAATAGTTATAATAATTAAAATATTAGTATCAATATTATTTTTAAAATAAGAACTATAATAAACAGAATTATTAAGAATTAATTCGGTATCATTTAATTTAATCATTTCATAATTATTATTAGTAGAATTATAACGATAAAATTCATTACAATTAGAGGTTAAACTAGTAGCTGAAGATAAGTCTAAATCATCATTTGTTAAACATAAATAATAATAAGTAATAGTATTATAGTTATTATTAATACGATTAGAAGTTATAACATAATTTTTATAATTACTACGTTCATAAACATTTTTTAAATAATTTAATTGACTATCGCTAATCGGTAAAAGATTATCGCTTATCGTTAATGCTTTTGCGCAACGAGTTGCGCAAAAGGCAAGTAATAATATAGCTATAGAATAACCGATTAAGCGCATAACTGAACGATAAATATTGCGTGATAAATCTCTAAAAAATTTCATAAACATATTTTTCATAACGTTTAGTATAACCATTGTTAAAATCCTCCCTCTTTGGTGTCCAAAATTCACTTTCTTTAGAATAATTTATTATTTGAAAAGTATCATACATTTGGTAATGAATTTTACGTTTATGAGTATAAAAACAACCAAATTCTTTTTTCCCAACTAACTCATCTTTTTGTTTTTCAAAATCATGATAAACGTTGCAATGAGTTAAAAAATTAAAATAAGTTTTACAATCAATAATTGTATTTATTTGTTCCCGCATAACTGGTTGTAATCTTGAAAATACTTGAGAAGTCAAAATGAACAGACGTTGATTTTTTCTATTTTGTGATATAACTTGAAACATATTTACATCAGCATTACGACTTTCTAAGCTATTAAAAAGTAAATGAGCTTCGTCAATAAAAAATATAACTGGCTTATTATAAGTAAAAAATAATTGATAATAACGAGTAAAAGGAATTATATTTTCTTTTGGAATATGAGTTAAAATATCAGTATTAATATTAACGTTCGTTACCAAATAAACATCTTTATAATCAAGATAAATATTACTAATCATACGCACAGCTGTAATAGTTTTACCACTACCTTGCATACCGCAAAAATCATAAACACCATGATAAGGAAAGCGATTCTTACGATATGCCCTTAAATACTTATAATGAGCTGGAAAATCAAACAAGGAAACTTCGCCTTTAATATCCTTACGTCGCATTTTCCTTAACCTCAGAAATATTTAAATCTTTCATACTCCTGAATTTTTGAAGTAGCATTTCATCGGTTCTTTTATCGTAAACGATATAAGTAAGAACTAAAGTACCAGTCTTTTTATGAATAAGATTATATATGCGCTTCTTCATCATCTTCACCCCAAAAATCTTCATCAGCATTTTCATAAAATAAACTATCTTCTATTTTTTCAATTCGTTTACGTAATTTATTTACATTTAAAATTAAAATTACATAAACAATTAAATTTAAAATATATTCCATTATTTTTCACGTCCTATCTTAAAACCACGTCCAGAAAAAGCGTCAATAACCATATTAACTAGCATTACAATAATAGCTATAGTTAATGATATAAAGCCACTTAAAGTAAGTATTGGTGAAATTAAAGCCATAATATCAGCATAATAAAGTTCTAAATAATTCATAATAACCTCCTAATCTAATTTAAAAAAGAGAATACTCTGAGCACTCTCTTTCTTAAATTAAACTAGATGTGGAAACCATGTCCAGAGAATGCAGATTGTAGCATTGCGATACCTTTACGTGCACCCCAGTAGAATAAGTAAAGAGTTAAGCAAGCAACAATTACAAGCCCAAGGACGCTAGCAATGTTCGCAACGGTTAAATTATCAGTGAAAACAGATAATACAGAACTAATACCTTGTTTCACAGTATCAAAACTAAACGCTGGAGCAGCAGCAGGTGAACCTTCCATGTATTGTCTAAACCCCCTAACTTTTTTATCTAAACAACTCAAGAGGAGAAGTGAAAAAAATGTCATATTTGAGTTGTAAAGAACTTATTTTGCTTGGTTCCGACCCTTGCGAACCAATGAATTGCTATACTGGGTAGCAATTGCTTTTAAGAAGTCAAAGTTCTAAGGAAACAACCTCATTTTGAAATATTGTTCATTTTTAATAATTCGATTTCAGCATCGTTTAAGAAAACCAATTTTTTTACGTTTCCGTATAAGGTTAGCTCTAATGCTTTATAAGGCTTGCCATTTTTAGAAACACGTTCTACTATTTCACCTTTAAACGTCATTTTATTACCACCTTTCAATAAAGTTATAACACGAGTTTTTTAAAAATATACACATACAAAAGAAAAAAAAATGAAATTTTCTTTCATTTTTTTAATTTATAATAGCAATCATTACATATAATACATTTAAATAAAAATAATTCTTTATAATCAACATGTAAATCATAACAAAAGCAATCCCAAGTCAATTTATTGCATATACAACAAATAGTTTGTCCATTGTCATTTCTTTTATAAAAATTAAAATTCATTTTTACCACCTATCCTCAAATTTATGTAAAGAAAATCTTTTGCCAGAAATATTAAGTGTAATAAAATCAATATTAGAAAATCTGTGTAAAATATAATCATAAGAATAATTTAATTTTTCACAAAATTCTCTTAAACTTTCAAAATACAAATAAGGCAAATCGTTATAATCATACAAAACATAAAATTTAACTTTTTTCATAAATTACTTTCTAGATTACTATAAAAGGGGTTCGAATCCCTTATTCTCCACCAGATTGATTATAAACTCGAAAACTCGAGTAAAAATAGAAAGCGACTTGTAAAATAGTCGCTTTTGTGTTATTATGTATTTGTCAAGGAAACTTGCATAAAATAAAAAAGAGGAACATTTGAGTCGCAAGTGAATGTCGCCTCTAAAAATTTAGTTTCGACACTCGATCAAGTGATTGAGTGTCATATTTTTATTGCTACTACCAATAAGGTAAGGAGTAATAAAATGATAGCAATAAGCTGAAGGACTTTTACAATAAAAGTTCTTTTTTTCATTGTATCCCTCCTTTCTTTCTCAAGAATGGAGGACGACACTCACATCAAATGTTCCTATAAAAATTATACTATAACTGATATTATAAAACAATCGAAACATTGTTTATTTCTTGCACCAGATTGATTATAAACTCGAGTAAAAGGGTGTAAATTTTTTTCGCAGGTAAAATAGTAGTTATTGACTTAAATAGTCAACTACTATTTTTTCTATTTCACTCCAATGTCCACTTTCTTGATAGCATCTTAAAACTATTAAATAATTAGCACCTTCAACACTCCATCTCATTCCAGCTTGTTTCAATCTTTGTTGTACTATTATTTTATTAGAACTTTCTATAGCTCCGCTTCCCACAAACCAACCTTTATGTTCATAAGTAGAATAATCTATTTTGTCTTTATTATTTTTTAAATAAATTGGTAGATTACAAACAGTTGATGGTACTTGTATATCTTTATATTTCTTTAATTCTTTTTCAATTAATTTATATTCTCTAGAATAACAATATCCTATTATTTTATCTTTAAATTTTTCTACTTTTTTCATTTCTTCATTAAAGATAAATTTACCATAATCATATATGTTTTCTATTAAATGAAACTTATCTAATATTTGTATTGCTTCAGGAAATAGTTCACTTATCATATTTCTAAGCCATGTTGCTCCATCAGATATAAATACAATATTTTCATATTTAAAGTATTCAAATTCTACTGCTTTAGCAAATATCAATAATCTAAAAGTATCAACACTTCCTACAAAAGCCACATATTCTTTATGATTGATTTGATTAGCTTTATTTTTTCTTTTATATAAATCATATTCTGAAAATAATATTCCTAATTTATTTTCTCTCCAGGTAGAACCATTTTCATCTTCAATTCTAGTGTTAACTGCAGCTCCATCCGCTTGCATATATAAAGTTCCTTTTTTATTAGCATAATCAATATTTATATTAGCTCTGTTATTCCATATATTTAAGGCTTTATTATAATTATAATCAAAAACTATTTTTCCTATAAATTTTGTTATTTTTAAAACATTATTTACAGATATATCTATATTATAAACTCTTTTAACTATTTCTTTTGCTCTTTTAAATGATGGTTGATTTTGTCCCCAAAATGCTATTTCTATCATTGCTCTTATGGATACTTTAAATGGTAATTTATCTATTCCTAAATATTCATCTAAAGGAACTATCAATTTACTTTTTAAATTGTAATCTTTTAAATTTATATCTCCAACAATTTGTAATATGGTTCTTTTTATTTTTATTGGCCCCGTTATTAACATTAAAGTTAATGTTTCGTAACCTTGATTTTTTAATTTGTATCCTTTTTCTTTCCATTCTTGTTTTTTTTAATAATTAGTTCTTTTTCATTAATATTCTTTTTTACTAACTTCCCTAAATGATTATTAATTAGCTGCTCACATTTTTTAGCACTATTTAACGATAAGCCTTCTATATCATCTATTGATAAACTTTTTTCATTAACTAATTGAGTAAATTTTTCTTCCATTTCAGTTATACTATCGTTTAATTCTTTTCTTATATCCATAATTATATTACACACCTTTACTATAATTTTAGTATAGCATTTGATGTGTTTTACCTGCGAAAAAAATTTACACCCCGAGTAAAAATAGCGACTTGTAAAATAGTCGCTTTTGTGTTATTATGTATTTGTCAAGGAAACTTGCATAAAATAAAAAAAGGATACATTTGATTGTCTGAACCAAATGCAATCCCTTATTTAGGATAGCATCTGAAATCAACGATTGTTGAAATCAGATGCCTTTGCTATTTTAGGAGTAAAATAATTACCACTAAGAATAGGAGTAATATTATAATAAATTGAGAAAATTCTCTTTTTGTCATAAATACCACCGCCTTTCTTTTATCCTTTGATAATCGAAAGGGAAAGCATCTAATATATTCCAAATGTATCCAATAGCATTATAACAAACATTTGTTTTTCATACAATAAAATTAATTACTTTTCTTCTTGATATAAAGATATCCAACCCATATCTAACCAAAATTTAACTTCATCATAAGCTGGCACTTCTAAACTAGGCATATTTAAAATAAATATTTTAATATTTTTATGATGAATTAAATTTAAAATAACGGCATAAGTAAGCTCGGCAATAGCACTTGCCCCAATATAACCTTGAATCCCCTTTTTTTCTTCATTCATTAAAAAGAACACATCGCTATTTTCTATCGCGGTATAAAAATTTTTATAAACGTTTGGTAATTCTACCTTATAATTATCTTTTTGAATCAATTTTGGATAATCTAAAATTTCATAATTTTTATTTTTAAAATGTTCTATCCAATAATTTACTTTATCTTGTAAATTACTACTACCAGAAATAACTATCTTTTTCATATTTATTATCCAATCTATAAACTTATTAAATCATAATAACCAAAATCTATAAAGTAAATTTTTATTTATAATTTTTTCTTTTTTACTAATTTATAAATAACACGACTATGAGAATAAATTTCTTTTAACTTATAATTTCCTAAATCACTACTAAAAACTGGGTTTAATTGATACCCATTGGGACTTTTTTGATAACAATACCAAATAGTTTGATTATCAAAAATTAAAGGGTAATACATCCGAAAATCTTTTTCTTCTGGATAATAAGTTTCAAATCCCTCGTCTTTAATAAGCATCATTTTTAAATAAAAATGAATAAAAGATATTCCACTACAAAAATCTAACTGTTCATGATAATTATTTAAAATAAGACTTAAAGATTCAAAAACTTTTAATTTATAATCTTCTTTGCTTTGTTTATATCTTGTTAATTCGCCTTTAATCATTTCTAAGACTTCATCAGTATATATTCCTTTATAATAATTAATTTCTGTATCTAGTTTTTGCAAATCTATATCCTCATCATCTTTAAAATGAAAACCTGTAATTCTTTTACCAAATTTAATTCCATGAATATCCCTTTGATTTTCAATTAAATCGGCAACTATTTCCACATTTTTAATGCTAAATTCTACCCAATCATGATATTCATTGGTAACAAATTTAGCATTAATTCCCGCTTTCTTTAAACGAGCTATATACATTTTTGCCCAGGTTGTACAAATTACTCTAAAATCAGTTAAACTATCATAATTAACATTTTTCTCTCCTATTTTTATCTTTTCCCAAAAACTAGCAACTGCATATAAAGGGTCATATTGTAAAACTTTACCCATTTCAATATAAAGATTATAAGCATATTTAAATTTTTCATCAGCCATTACTTGTTTTTGCATTTCTTCTTTTTTCATCATCAATCACTCGCGAAAAATATTATAAAAAATTTAATCCTAAAGTCAACAAAATTTTACTTGCATTTATTTATCTTTCCTATTAAAATAACCAAATGTGATTAAAAATGATTATAAAAGATGAAATAACTAATAAAGAAAAATTAAAATATTTATGTTTGGATATTGATAATACACTTACTCGTCTTTCCATATCTAAATTTTTAAGTGATACTCTTGCCTATTTTGATTTACCTTATACTAGTGAAACTGAATTAGAATTTTTAAAAATTATTAAACAACTAGATTATCAATCATTAACTACAAGAAATTATGAAAATGATTTCTATGTAGAAGTTTTCCAAAATAATTTAAGTATTTTAAAAAGAAATAAAATTTCTGGTAAAGATTTTAAAGAAGTAATGATTAAAGGCGAAAATGATTATGTAATTGCTGAGGATAATATTAAAGAAGAAATTAAATTATTAGCTTTAAAATACAAGTTATATTGTTATACTAATTGGGAAAAAGACCAAGCTTTAAAAAAATTAGCTAAATATGAACTTATACCCTATTTCCAAGAAATATATGCCTTTGAAAATAATTATATTAAATTTTTTAGAAGAGGTTTTTCAAAAATTTTAACTTCTCAACATATAAATCCCGAAGAAATAATTTATATTGGCAATATTAAAAAAGATATGATTTCTAGTCATAAAGTTGGTGTTCAAAATATTTTAATTGATTATGATAATAACATGCATAATCTTTATGATAAAGCCGAGGGAATTACAACTGAATTTAAAAATTTAAAACGAATACTTATAAAAAAGGATTAATTACTTTCTTTAATGGTAATTAATCCTTTTTCAACTTCTTCTAATGCTCGCCCAAGCCCTTTTTTACTTTGATATTCATTTTCTTTCATTTGATAATGATTAGTTTCTGCCATTTGTTTACTTCTAATGGAAGCAACATGCACCAACTTGTACTTTGAATCAACAATATTAAGTAGCTTATCAATTGATGGGTATAACACCTTAATCACATCCTTACAATAATATAATACTAAATAAAATGTAAAGCATACAAATATTTCACAATTTTTAGACATTTATTTTACATTTTTTCTTAAAGCTTGTAAAATTTCTACCATCGCCCAAGTATCTTGACGGCAATATTCAATTAAAGCCTGATAATTTTCTTCAAATTCTTCTTTAGTCATATTAGGATAATTAGCATAAACTACAATAGCTTCAGTGCCATTTTTAACCATTAAATCATTATAAGTTAAATTACTAAATACCGGTAAAGTTTTTTTAATGGAATAGGAACCAGATAAACGATAATCATAAAAATTAATCATTTTACTTCTTTCTTCAGAAAAACCTAAATCTTGATAAAAAGAAGCATTAGTACTTAAAAGCCAAAGTAAATCAAAACCACGATCATAAAGGCTCATTAAATCATCGTGATACTTAGGAAATATTTTAGCTAACTCTTTAATTCTTCCCTTTTCAAAAGCCACATTCTGCGCAAGTAAAGTTCCTTTATGAACATCAACTAAACTAAGAAGATATTTTATTAATTCTTCCCGTTCATCTTTAACTGTTTTAGCTAAAAAAACATAATTGTCTTTTATTTTATCACAAACACCTGGGGACCTTTCAATATGTAAACTAAATTCAAAGGGTGATTGAATATAAGGCCACTCTCCTTTAAACCGCGGAATAGGGCAAGGCATAGTTTCAAAATCTAAGTGATAAATGGGATACTCTAATTTAGCTAAACCAGCCGCGATTTTTTCTTTATCAATATAAGGTTCTTTAGTTTTTAGGGCTTTTCTTTGAATTTGATGAACTTCTTTTTCAATCCATTCTTCTGGTATATCTAGCATATCTAAATATCCCGCATTAATTAATTCTAGCCCTTTAAGGCGACTTCCATCGCTCATTTTAAAACCAAAAGGATTATGAATATAATTTAAACTAGAATTTTTAGAAGGAATAACTTTACCACAAAGATGATTAAAATATTTACAACTATTTTGACTTTTATAACCGCATTGGATGCCTAAAGGACATGAAGAAGCATCATTTTTAGCTAGATAATCTGCTAATTTTTGACTATCTTCATCTACTTGTTTTAGCATTTCTTTAGTTATTTCATCCATATCTAAAAAAGTAATTAATTCATTGCCATATTTATCTTGATTATAAATAGGCTTATCATCTTCATAAGTTCCATCAAATACATAACTAGCATTTAAGACAGCTAAATAATAATGAAATTTTTTTAATTCTTCTTGTTTTCCTTTATTAATATATTCATTTTCAATAATATAACGTTGCACCGCTAAATCATAAATATAACTACCTAATGAAAAACGATCAAATAACTTGGCTCGTAAATTCTCATAACTTTTTAAAGGCATTTCTTTTAAAAGATCATAGTTTTCTATTTCCCCTTTTAATTTATAAATATTGTTCTTTTTTAACCAAATAGAATATTTTAAGTTATTTTTATGCCCCGCTAATAAGTCTAAATATTTTTTATTAGTTGTAGCTTTTACTTCAATAATATTGATATTATTTGCCCTTTCATTATAAATATCTACATAACATAAATACTTAAGGTTATTTTTTTTAAATTCAAAACGTTTTTGGTCAAAAGTTTTTTCATAATACTCCGACTTGCCCCCAAATATTTTTTCACTAATTCTTCCGGCTTCGATTTCCACTTGTTTATAATAAGGCATCATTGCTTCCAGTTGTTTATTTATTTTATCAACCAAAACTATTTCATCTTCTCCATTTTCTTCGATAATCGAACCTAATATTTCTTTAATATTTTCCCTATTTTCTTTTTCTTTATAATCTAAAAAAGAGACTTCTGCATCAAGTCTTTTATCTTTTATTTCTTCTAAAGCAACATATCTAGGACAACGAGTATAATTTATAAAATCGGTTTTAGTTATAATCATTTTTCCACTACTTCCGCATCTATTTTATCATTTTCTTCATCATAGGTTATTTTAATAGTATACACAACATCATCATCTTGAATTAAATAACCCGCTTCAACTAAATCGTTACTAGAAATATATTGAGTTTTTTCTTTTTTAAGACTTTCTTTTATACTTTCCCCATATAAAATAGCCCCTTTAACTAAAATAAGTTTATTATTTTCAGCAGTTATTGCTTGTTCATCTTCAAATGCATAACTTCCTTTACTTATAGCTAAAACAGCAAAAAAACCAATAACAATAATTAAAACTAATAATTCCGGAACTGTATAACCATTTTTCATTTTAACCACACCTTATCTGTTATTTATAGTATAAGATACTTTTAATTTTATTTCAATTACTTTAAAAATTAATGTTTTAATAAAAAAGTTTATATATTTTCTTAAATTATAATTTTGTTCTTTAAAATATGGCAATATGGATTACTTGATTAGGAAGCGGGGACGAACACCAATCGAGGCGGACGCACTGCGCGTGGAGGCACGGCCATCGCCGGCGACACAAGTAAAGTACGCAGAGGCGGCGACCGCTTTCAACCAGTAATTAAAACGTTGACTCCCATAACTATTTATAAATTCAGGTTTTAATTGAAATATCGCATACTGACGATTATCGATTCCGATATCGTATCCAGAAGAACTCCATACTGTTGAGCCATAGACATTTACTTCGCTCATTAAATCTACTTGGCTATCATACCATGCCCAACCAGACGATGCTCCACCATTAGTCGTTCCAAACTGATTTGAACGATTTCCATCATATTGGTCAGCCAATAAATTGGTATATGTAATTACATTATCTCCGAATACGGGTTTTATATAATCATTAAATATAGTTGTTAATGTTTCTTGTTTCATTTTGCTTCCCACATATGATGCTATATTTGTTCTTTTACTATTATCTTTAGCTGTAAGTTCTTTCCCATTATAAACATTTCCTGTAGTAGCTGTTGTATTCATTTGGTCATACTTTAAAGGAGTTGCCGGAATTATTGTTGCGTGGCAAGTTTGTAAGTCAGTATATCCCGAATGTAAATAGTTATTAATATCCGCGATTAACCACGTAACGTTATGATTATTATCTGTAGTTTTTATATAATCTCCGACATAGATATCATCAAAACTACAATTTTCAATTTGCTTATATAATTCTTTATTAGTATATAAATATGTAATGTCTTTACCTCGATAGGTGTTTCTTCGCTCATTTACTCCGGCTTCTAAATACTCTTGATATTCAGATTCACTTAAACCAGAAGTAAACGTTATATTACATTTTGTTCCTTCACTTGCATTATTTATTTTCAAATTCCAAGCATTGTAGTCCCATTCTCCGGTTGCTTCACCATTACATTGTACTTCGGTTTTATATAAGCCTCGGGCAGGTGCATCATTGGCTTTTGCACCATTAACCTGGATAGCAAGTTTTACATCATAACCAAAATCAGGCACTATACCTTTTATTACATTATATTCTTTCTCTTCCTGGTACAGGGCGTATGTCCTATAGACTAAAATACCCCCCCCCCAGAACAAGCATTAGCCCTAGAGTTAGGAGGATATTTCTTAATTTTTTATTTTTCTTAAATCTTTCTAATTTCATTATTATCCTCTTTCTATTGTTATCTATAGTATAAAATAATTTTTGTTTATTTGCAATTACTTTAGAAAAAGATTCAGTTTCGTTATGCTGAATCTCTTACTTATTTTATCAATCACATTAAAAAGGTATCGTTAAATACCTTAAAAATTTATTTGCAACATGGTTGATCGTAAATTTGAGAATATTCGTCTTCTTCGGAATAACTATAACATGGTTGGTAAGTATGGCGATAAATATGATGATTTATCATTCTTGTATGACATGGAATAATATGTGGTACTTCATAATTAATTACCCGATGACAACATCTTTCTTGAGGACATTCCATTACTGGAGGACACATCATAGTTTGTGGCCCCATTCCACAACAACCACCCATCATTTTGGGCATTGAAGTTGCTTCGGAACTAGGTATAGCTTCTGGATAACTATCCATGCTCATAAAATCAGCTCCCATACTTGGATTTTCCATACAACGATTTTTCATAATACACTTATCCTTTCTAGTGTATTTTATGAAATTTTAAAATCCTTGCTTATGATAAAAAACTATTCTTCCATCTTTAAATAATTAGCTTCTTTAGTAAGGCCAGGCATAGTTAAAATATTACCAAAATAAATAGTAATAAAACCCGCCCCACTAAAAAATTTAATATCTTTAACCGTCATTTTAAAATTTTTAGGATAACCTAAAATTTTGGCATCATCGGTAATGGAATTAGGAGTTTTCGCAATACATATAGGGTATTCTAAATTATTAAATTTTTTTAATTTGGTTAATGCATCAGGAGTATAAATAATTTCCTGAGTCCCATAATTTGTTTGACAGAATTTTTTAATTTTGGTTTCTAAATCATCTTTTAAATCATAATTAAATTCAAATTCTTTTGGTTCATTTTCACTTAAATCAATTATTTTTCGGGCAACATCTAAAGAACCTTCACTTCCTTTTAGATAACCTTCACTAATAGAAAAGAAAACATTTTTATCTTCCACATATTTTTTTAAATAAGCAATATCTTCTTTATTATCACTGGCATATTTATTTAAAACAACTATTAAGTTATTCGTAAGTTTAAGCATATTTTTTAAGTGATACAGAAGATTACTAATTCCATTTTCTAAAGAACCATTACCTTGATATTTTAAACCCATAATTGTTGTATTTAATACGACCACATCAGGCTTTAAATCAGGGTTATTTCGAACAACTATATCATAATATTTTAAAGCTCCCATATCACTGCCAAAACCGGCTTCAACAACACTAAAAGGAAAATTATTTTTAGCATAACGGGTAGCAATTACACTATTTGTTCCATGAGCAATATTGGCAAAAGGTCCTCCATGAATAATGGCTAAGTTATTTTCACTTGTTTTTACTAAATTAGGATAGATAGCTTTCTTTAAAAGTAAATATAAGGCATTAACACATTTTAAATCTTTTGCTTTAATTAAATTACCATCTTTAGTAAACCCAACATTTATTTCTCCTAACCTCTTTTTTAAATCAGTAGCATCTTGGGCCAAACATAAAATTGCCATAATTTCGGAAGCTGGGGTTATATTAAAACTAGTTTCTTGATTATTTATGGTAAGATGCCTTAAACTTCGGTCGTTTATATCTAAACATCTTTCATGAGTAATTGAAGTAATTTGCAAGTCATTTCCTTGATAAATATGGTTATCAATAATTGCCGAAAGTAAATTGTTAGCACTAGTAATCGCATGGAAATCGCCCGTAAAATGTAAGTTTATTTCTTCTTCGGGTAAAACTTTAGCTTTTCCCCCACCAGTTGCTCCCCCTTTAAGCCCAAATACCGGACCTAACGATGGTTCTCTTAAAGCTACAATTGCTTTTTCTCCTAGTTTATTTAAGGCATCACTTATACTTATCGCTAAAGTGGTTTTACCTTCCCCACTTTTAGTTGGCGATGTAGATGTTATTAAAACTATTTTACCGGCATTTGTAGTTTTCTTCTTAATATCTTTTATTTTAACAATATCATCACCATAAAAAGAATAGTCCTCTTCTTTAAAACCATTCTTCTTTAATATATCTTTAAACATTAATATTCCTCCTAAAAAGGCATTTTCATATTTCCTGATGCCATCATTTTCATCATCTTTTTCATTTCTTCAAATTGTTTTAATAATCTATTTACTTCTTCCACACTCCGGCCACTTCCTTTAGCAATTCGTTGTTTTCTCGTGGCTTTTAAGATTTCGGGATGTTTTCTTTCATAAGGAGTCATCGATAAAATTATCGCTTCAATATGAGCCATATCTTTCGGGTCTATATTAACATTATTAAGTCCCATCTTTCTAGCTTGCGGAAGCATTTTTAAAATATTTTCTAAAGGCCCTAATTTTTTAATTTGTTTTAAAGTATTTAAAAAATCTTCTAAGTTAAATTCACCTTTTTTCATTTTGCGGGCGGTATCATAAGCTTCTTCTTCACTCATCATGTCTTCTACTTTCGAAGCAATAGCTAAAATATCCCCCATATCTAAAATTCGATCCGCCATTCTTTCCGGATAAAATTCACTTAAACCATCTAATTTTTCACTATCTCCCACAAATTTAATAGGAATATGGGTTAAATGTCTAATTGATAAAGCTACTCCTCCTTTGGTATTACCATCAAGTTTAGTAAGAATAGTTCCAGTTAAGTTTAAACTGTCATTAAAACCAGTAATTACATTTATGGCATCTTGCCCCATCATCGCATCAATTACTAGTATTACTTCATCTGGTTTAACTTCATTTTCAATATCTTTTAATTCTTGCATCAATTGTTCATCAATTTGTAATCTACCCGCGGTATCAATAATAATATAATCATTTTTATTTTCTTTAGCAAATAACAAAGCTTCTTTTACAATTTCTAATACTTTGGTACTATCTTTAGAAAATACGGGAATATTTAGAGAATTACCAATAGTCTTTAATTGTTCTATCGCCGCAGGTCGATAAATATCACAAGCTACAAGTAAAGGACTTTTAGCGTGCTTTTTTCTTAAGAAATTGGCAAGTTTTCCCGCCGTAGTAGTTTTACCACTTCCTTGTAAACCCACTAACATTAAAAGAGTAGGATTTTTACTAGTTTCAAGGGGAACATAATCTCCTCCCAAAAGTTCTACTAATTCATCTTTTACTAATTTTATAAATAATTCATCAGGTTTTAAACTTTTAGAAACTTCCGCCCCCAACGCTTTTTCTTTAATATTCGCAATAAACTCTTTAACGACTTGATAGTTTACATCTGCTTCTAATAAAGCCATTCTAATTTCTCTTAGAGCATCACTTATATTTTCTTCAGTAATTTTACCCATACCTTTAATATTTTTTATGGCATTAGATAATCTATCTCCTATATAATCAAACATAATATCACCTTTTCTTTTAACTATTATACAAGAAAAAAAGAGAAATTACTAAAACTTCTCTTAATATTTTACTAAATTTAGACTAATTTATTATTTTTCCGCGAAAAATAGATTAAACCACCAGCTAAGAAAGAAGCCCCTAAAACATAAATTAAAGGAAGAATTGAACCAGTTTTAGGATTATCAACTTCATTTTGACAAATAGCCATATAAGTTGTTTTATCAACTAAATTACCATTATCATCATAGTAGGTATCCCCAATTTGTTTACATTTATGTTCCGTACATTGTTTTAAATATTCCATTTCGGTAGTTTCATTACCTTCTTTATCATAATATTTATTTTTAATGATGACGCAAACTTTATGTTCTTCGCATTCTGCTTCATAAGTTTCTTTACTTACTTCCGTACCATTTTTACCATAATAAGTACCATCAGTTAAAACTGAACATATATTAGTACCACATTCTTTTTGATAATCTAATTCACTTACCGTTGTACCATTTTTCCCATATCTAGTTCCATCAGTTAAGATCTCACATTTATGGACTTTACAATCTTTTAGATATTGTAGTTCATCTACAACTTTCCCATCTTTACCATAATATTTATTACCATCTTTTTCACAAATATGTTTTTCCGGTGGGTTCTCAGAACATTCTTTTTGATAAACTTCTGGTGTTACTTCTTTACCATCTTTACCAAAATAAGAATTGTCTACTTTTTCACATTTATATAGACCACAAGATTTCTTATATTCCTTTTCTTCTACTTTATTACCTGACTTATCATAATATTCATTATCAACTATTTCACATTTAAATAAACCACAAGATTTCTTATATTCTTTTTCTTCTACTTTATTACCTGATTTATCAAAATAATCTTCACCAACTTGTCGGCATTTATATAAGCCACAAGATTTTTTATATTCTGTTTCACTTACCGAATTACCATTTTTATCAAAATATTCATCATCAACTTGTTGACATTTATATAGACCACAGGATTTTTTATATTCCTTTTCTTCTACTTTATTACCTGATTTATCAAAGTAATCATCATCAACTTTTTGACATACATATAATCCACAAGATTTTTTATAAGTATTTTCATCTACCGGATTACCTTCTTTATCATAATATTGGCTTTCTACTTGAACACAATAATGTTTTTCTGGAACTGGTTCAGTACAAGAAATATCGTATTCATCTTTTGATACTTTATTACCATCTTTATCATAATAGTTATTTTCATAAACTTGACAAGAACGTTTATCAAAAGCATAAGTCATTATAGCGGTTGCATCACATTCTTCTAAAGCAGCCGTCTTTTTAAAAACAAATGTCCCAATTTTATGATAACCTGTTTCAAAAGTTGTTTCTATAGAACTATAACTATAAGAATTACTTGTTTTAGAAGTTTGTTTCCACCCATCTTCAATAGTAAATTTATCAACAGTTAAATTTTTTAACGTAAGAATTACATTTACTCTATTTAATTTCATCGGACCATCTTTAATTGTAAATCCTAACTCACAAGTATCAGTCCCGGCTTGGTTATCTTTATTACAACTAAACTTATAAGCAAAAGAGGCTGCATTTACTGATTTTAAACTAAACACTACAAACAAAACTAAAACTAAACAAATTAACTTTTTTATATTCATTTTTGGTTCCTCATTTCTTGGTCTTATTATAACTCAATTTCTAATATTTGGGCAATCTTTTTCTTGATATTTTCTTCTTGACATTCATTTAACACTTTTTTAATCGCTAATAACTTACTATTAAGTTGTAAAATACTTTCATAATTTTCTAATTTTTCTAAAACTCTTTTAATCATTTTAAATACAGCATTCCGACTAATATTCTTGTTTAAAGCTATCTCTTGTAAAGATAAATCTTCTTCATAATAATCTTTAAAGATATTTTGTTCTTTTATAGTTAAAAAATCTTTATATAAATCAAACAAATTATTATAATAAACAACATTTTTCATTACATCATTTCCTTGAATAATCCATATATATATTCTTCAATATCAAATTCTTGTAAATCAGTCATTTTTTCTCCTAAACCAATAAATTTAACCGGTAGTCCTACTTCTTCTTTAATAGCTAAAACTATTCCCCCTTTAGCAGTTCCATCTAACTTAGTTAAAACAAGCCCCGTAATATTGGTAATTTCTTTAAAAGATGTTGCTTGCATTATCCCATTTTGCCCAGTCGCCGCATCAATTACGAGTAATGTCTCATGAGGTGCCCCAGGAATCAATTTACCAATTACTTTATTTATTTTTTCTAATTCTTTCATTAAATTAACTTTATTTTGTAATCTTCCCGCCGTATCAATAAAAACAATATCAACATTATTTTTTAAAGCTTCTTCTAAACCATCATATATAACTCCCGCTGGATCAATATTTTCTTTACCATAAAATAACGAATCAGTTTTATCAGCCCAAATTTTTAATTGTTCGACAGCTCCAGCCCGGAAAGTATCTCCCGCAATCATCATCACTTTTTTTCCCATTTGTTTATATTTATAAGCTAATTTAGCAATCGTTGTGGTTTTACCAACCCCATTAACTCCCACCATCAAAACAACAGTTAAACCATTTTGATTTAAATTAAGTTTCGTCGTTAAAGATTCATTATTAACATAAATAATAAATAACTCGTCAATAATAATTTCCATCAAATTTTTAGTATCTTCAATTTTTTCTTTTTTAACTCTATCTCTTAACCGATTTAAAAAATTAAAAACGGTATTAACCCCAATATCGGCCGAAATTAAAATATCTTCTAATTCTTCAAAATAAGCTTCATTAACCTTCGTATACTTTATTCCTAATAAATTTAATTTGGAAACAAATTCATTACGAGTTTTTTCTAATCCCTTATCATATATTTCTAAACTTTCTTTATTAGTTTCTTTTTCTCTTTTTACAATATTTTTTAATTTTTCAAATATTTTCATAAACCCTCCTACAAATTGGTACAAGCACTATCACTTACAAATGCTCGGTACTCACTATTAACTCCATCATTATATTTATAAACTAAAACTTGATCAGTATCTTTACAATAGCCCCTTTTATCTTCAAAAGTACCCGCATTTTTTAAAGTCCCAACACTTATTATCTTATTACATTTACTATTAGCACTATTACTAGCATTACTAATATTATGATTATTATTTACTTCGTTAGAAAAAGCTACACTACACTTTTCTAAATAAAATTGTCCAACTACATAGGTTATCGCGGCTTCTTTTAAACTATTTTGCATATCTTCTTGAGTATTTTTATGCCCTTGATTTAAAATGGCGGTTATAGCTGTTTGCGCAATAACAATAATGATAGCTAATACAACAATAACTGCTAAAAGTTCAACAATTGTAAAGCCTTTTTTATTTTGCATATTTCTTCACCCATCTAATTTTCTATTACTAGTATAACACATAATCAGTAGACAAAGAATTTTTTTTGCGCTATAATGTTCTAAGAGAAAAAAAGAACTTTATTTTTTTATTTGAAAGAGGAATTAGTCTGAAAAGAAAAATGAAATTTATTTTATAAAAAATGTAAAAAAGGGCAGACTTCCCCTTACCCCAAAAGAAA
>CANPZX010000020.1 GCA_947589195.1 uncultured Bacilli bacterium
AAAAACTTTATGATCTTTTTTATCCTTAATTTTCATAAAGTTTTCTTTTTTAAATTAATTTACTCTTTTTTGCTGAAATTTAAAAAATCAAAGAAACTTTTGACATCTTTTGTCGATTTCCTTGATTTTTCCTTTTACCTTTTTATAATAACCTCTCGTGTTATCAAGTATTAGCGCTCGCTTTCATAAATAAGTACATTTTTAGGGGGTTTTGACTTCCGAAAGGTGGAAAGTGAGTGATAGTTTTGAGAAAAGATTTTTATTTCTTTATCATTATAATTATGTTAATCTTAGTCATATTAAGGTTAATATAAAAAGTAGCGCTAGCCATACTTACTTAATTTTACTTATTTAAACATGGCGTAGCGCTCAAAGCAAAATGCGAGCGTTACCTTACTTGGTAACACTTACATTTTTATTTTATCATTTATATTTATTTTTATATATTATTTTTTATTATTTACTAATAAATTGACATTATATTTGACAAATTAATCGATTAGAAATCTAGGACGGACACCAAGCGAGCTGGATGCATCGCTCGCGGTGGCAACACCATCTCTGGCGACACTAGCAAAGGCAGTAGAATAGGCGACCGCTTTTAACCAATAACTGAATCTAGTAGTACCATAACTGTTAATAAATTCAGGCTTAAGCCCAAATATAGCATACTGACGATTATCGATTCCAATATCATAACCGCTGGAACTCCATACTGTTGAACCATACACATTTACTTCGCTCATTAAGTCTATTTTGCTATCATACCATGCCCAACCTGATGATGCTCCACCATAATCTCCCGTACTTACTCCATTTTGATTGGAACGATTAGGATCACTTTGATCCGCAAGCAAATTGGTATAGGAAATTATATGTTCTTTTCCAAATACAGGTTCAATATAGTTTTTTAAGATATCAGGTAATACTTTTTGCTTCATATTGCTACCTACGTAAGCACCAATACTACCTTTTTCGGTTTCAGAACCTAATGGTGTTAATTTTAAATTAGTATCTACTACTCCTGTGGTATCGCTATCATTCATTTTGGAATCATATAAGGGGGTAGCAGGGATTATTGTTGCATGACACTCTTTTAAATCCGTATATCCTGAATGTAAGTAGTTATTTAAATCAGCTATTAACCATGTGACTTCATGATTATTTTTATTTGTCTTTATATAATCTCCGACATAGATATCTTTAAAACTACAATCTTGTATTTGCTTAAATAATTCGCCATTTTCATATAAATCAGTTATATTTCTACCTCGATAAGTATTTCTTCGTTTATTTACTCCTGCTTCTAAGTATTCTTGATATTCTTCTTCACTTAAATTGGAAGTAAACTCTAAGTTACATTTAGTTTCTTCCGTTATATTATTTAATTTTAAATCCCATTCATTATAATTCCATGAGCCGGTTGTACCATTACTACATTTCACTTTCGTTTTATATAAACCTCGGGCAGGGATTTCATCTCTTTCTTTACCATCTACTAAAATGGCTACTTTCATATTATTTATATTTTGGTATTTTCCTTGGGTATAATTATATATCCTACTTACTAAAATACCCCCCCCCCAGAATAACGATTGTACCTAGGATAGGGAAAATTTTTTTATTCAATTTCATAATCTTTTTTCTCCTCTATTGTTATCTATAGTATAGAATAAACTAGAGTTATTTTCAATATTTATATAACTATATTGTTAATAAATCTTGGCTATTAAAAGAACCTTTTATTTTTTCAAAAATAAACTTTTGACCTTTATAATTAACATAATAACTTTTAGGGTTAGTAAAATAATCAGAATTGTTTTTTATATCAGTAATATCAATAAAAGTTATTTTATACTTAGAACATAGTTTTTTTAATTCTTCATTAATTAAAGTAATTTTATTTTTCTTTAAAATATTAGTTTCATAAAGACTAATAACTATTATTTTATTTTTATTTAATTTTCGAAAATTTTTTAATAATTCTTCATATTTAGATATAAAATTATTTATTTTAGAAGAAGATAATAATTTTTTACTAGCATAAGTATTTAATTCATCCATGCCAAGAGCTATTGTTATTAATTTAGATTCTTTAATAGCTTGTTTTATTTTAATTTTAGAATCAAGACTAGTGATATTATTATTTAATTTCGTTAATAAAGTTGTAATAGTTTCATCAGTTTCACTAAAATTTTTATAATATTTTTTTAGGTTATTTTGTTCATTTAAATATTCACTTAAATAATCATTAAAGTCATACCCTTCAATATGATATGGAGTCATTCCAGTAGCAATGCCATCACCAATACTTAGAAAACTTACCTTTTTATTATCAGTATGAAAGTATATAAATATAGTAATTAGTGTTCCACATAGAATTATTAGACCAATTTTAAACTTCATATAAACCCCCATTTAGTCTATTTAATTATATTTCTTCTAAATGAATTTTAGCACCAACATTACTTAATTTAGAAACAATATTAGCATAACCTCTTAAGATATGTTCAACATTTAAAATAGTTGTTTCTCCTGTAGCAATTAGAGCCGCGAGGAATAAAGTTGCTCCAGCTCGTAGGTCACTTGCTGAAACTTGAGTACCTATTAAATTAGTTGGACCAGTTATTGTTTCAATGTTATCTGTTACTTCAATATGGCAGCCCATTTTATTTAAATACTCAACATGACCCATACGTTTTTTATAAATAGTTTCTTCTAATTTAGATATACCTTGAGCTTTAGTTAATAAAACAGTTATGGGTTGAGCTAGATCAGTAGGAAAACCAGGATAACCTAAAGTTTTTATATTAGTTGGCTTAATATTAGTTGCTTTACTTAAAGTAATACTATTATCTGTTATATTAAAGGGAATATTCATTTCTTGAAGTTTAGAGAGTAAACTGGATAAATGTTCAGGAATTATGTTATTTATCTTTAAATCTTGACCTACTAAAGCACCAGCTATTATATAAGTACCAGCTTCAATACGATCAGGTATTACTTCGACAAAGCCTTCATGAAGATGATCTACACCAATAATGGTTATAGTACTTGTTCCCGCTCCTAAGATTTTAGCTCCCATATTATTTAAAAAATTAACAACGTTAATTATTTCTGGTTCTTTAGCAGCATTATTAATAATTGTTTTACCTGTTGCTTTTGTCGCAGCAAGAATTAAATTAATAGTAGCTCCAACACTAGGAAAATCAAGATAAATATTGGCTCCAGTTAATTCTTTAGCGTCAATTACATACTTACCATCATCTAATATATTAACAGTAGCTCCTAGGGCTTCAAAACCTTTAAGATGAAAATCTATTTGGCGATTACCAAAATTACAGCCTCCAGGAAAATAAATTTCAACGTGATGATATTTAGCTAATAAAGCTCCCATGAAATAATAGGATGCCCGAAGTTTATTAGATAACTTTTCAGGAATTACAGCATTTTGCATATTAGTTGTATCAATAATAAATTCATTATTTTGAATTGTACATTTACCATTTAAAATAGTTATAATTTCGGTTAGAACATCAATATCAGTAATGTTAGGTATATTGGATATCGTAGCAGTTGTATCTGTTAAAATTGAAGCCGGTAATAAGGCTACAGCACTATTTTTAGCACCATTTATATTAATTGTTCCACTTAAAAGATGTCCTCCTTCAATTATTAGTTTTTGCATAACATCACATTCCTTTATTTAAATATATGATAGAAACCAAGAATTATCAATATAATTATACCAATTATTGTAGCATAAATGCCTAGTAATTTGTTAGCATATTTACCAATAATTAGTCCCATAAATGTAAAGCTAAAACTTACAACTGAAAATATTAAGACAGCTAATAAAAGGTTTTCGGTAATAGCACTTAAACCAAAGCCAGTAGAAAAGCTATCTAGAGATACACCAATAGCAAATAAAAACATATTGAATAAATTAAAGTTTAAAATTTTTTCTTCTTTTTTAAAAAGATCAATAAACATAGTTATTCCTAAATAAAGTAAGATCATTCCTAATAAAAAACTGGCATTTATCATGAAAATAGTTATTATTTTTGAACCGATAGCAAAACCAAGTAAGGGCATAAAAAAATGCATAATACCTACAATAAGAGAAAAAGTTAGGATTTTTTTATTGGAAAGATTATTAGTACCTAATCCTAAAGATAAAGAAAACGTATCCATACTTAAGGCAAGGGCAATTAAAAAAAGACTAAATATTTCAGCCACAAGAAAATCCTCCTAATTAATTGTATGGAGGATTTATAAAAAAATTACAGATATTTTTGGAATAATTCTTGAATGAATGATTTATATTCTATTTCATCTTTTTCAAGTTCGGTCGTATCAATTAAACATAAAGGAGGGTATAAAACACACCACCAATTTTCGCCTGCTCCACTTCCTAATGTAATTACAAGAGATTCGTAATTTCCGGCGGGATAGTTTAAGCCATGATATTTTTTTTCAGGAAAATAATTAGAACCAAGATTTAGATTATAGGATACTTGATAATTTTTTAAAGTATTTTCAATTTCGGGTAATTTGTTTTTTATAATATTTTTAGCATTATTTTGCGAAGTGGCTGTTAATAAATCTGCTCGTAATAAATCCTCGATATCATTTTTAATTTTGATTTTCGTATATTGGTCTTTAATAGTATTACTATTAGCAATTACGCGAAAACGAATAGCATCACGAGGAATAACATAATCTTCTTGAGAAGTTTTAAAAATAAATATTAGAGAAATAAAAAATAAGCCTATTATTACTTTTTTCATATTTTTCACCTAAGTAATATTGGCTTATTTTTTTAGATTTTATTCATTTTAAGATTTTACTTCATTAATAGAAGCTTTTTTGTTGTGTTCGATAGGAACCCATTTTAAATCTTTTTTACAGAAACAAACTACATTTATAGGTATCCAAGATAATATAAAGATAAAAAATAGTAAGATACCATGCATTGATTCATAAGGATCACGATTATAATAGGTAATTACGTAAATGTTTACTATTACACTAGCTACGTAGGTTATTAAGAAGAATAAGAAACCTAGTGAATATAGATAAGAGAAGATATCACTCAATTCTATACCAAATATTCTAAATAGGAATAACATGATAGTAAGAATTAAAGATAAGATTTGAAAATGCGGAGCTGCGGTAAATAAAAATTTATCAATGCATGAAAAGTTATGTTCTTTTATTCCTTTAGCGATTAGTTCTTTCCGATAAATACGATTACAGTCTATTATGCCTTTGCTCCAACGGCTTCTTTGATGCCATGAATCTTTAAATTTAGTGGGTTGTTCATCATAAGTGATGGCATCATCAACATAAGCAACATTTATATTTCGTAAAACACACATAATAGATAATTCGATATCTTCCGTGATGGTTTTAGGTTCAAAGCCTTCATCTATTACACTTTTAGCAACCATAAAACCGGTACCATTGATAGCGGATGCCGCATCAATGTTCATTCTTGATTTATTAAAAAAGAAGTTTTGAATATAGTAAAATATGGAATAGCTGGCACTTAACCAGTTGTCTTGTAAATTTTTACTATCTTTCCTTCCTTGAGCTACTTTATAACCAGATAAAAAAGTATCATTCATGATTTTTAAGAAATCAGGATGAACGATGTTATCAGCATCAAAAACAAGATAAGCATCATAATCCGATTTAGATAATTTATTAAATGTATATTTTAAAACATCACCTTTAGATTTAACGGGAATGTCAACATCAATTATTTTAGCACCGGCTTTTTTGGCTACTTCTTTCGTATTATCTTGGCAATTATTAACTAAAGCATAGATGTCATATAAACTTTGGGGATAATTTTGTTTTTTTAAGCTTTTAATTAAATCACCGATGACTTTTTCTTCATTTCGAGCCGCAATTAAAATAGCAAATTTTGTGGAAGCGTTATATTCTGTAATTTTGGGCTTTACTTTTTTAAAAGAAGTAATCGAAGTTAATAAGAAATATAAGCCGTATAAAAGAGTTATAATAAATAGAACATAATAAACAAACTGAATCATGTTTAGTACTCCTTTTAGTTTTAGTTTAAGATCTTAATGTGACTTTTAAGTGACTTTAAATCCCTACTTTAATTTTATCATTAAGCTAAATATTGTCAAGATTTTGTTTTTTTTACTTTAAAAAAAACACTATTAGAAGTGTTCGATGAATACATATCTATCTTTCCCAGTTAGGTCTTGTTCTATACTTATTTTAGCTTGAGGAAATTTGGTTTTAGCAAGAGAAGTAATATCAGTAGATTCATTTTCACCAATTTCAAAAGCTATTAATAAGGGTTTATTAGGTATTAGATTAAGAATTTTTTCATAAAATTCTAAACCATCGTGGCGCGCATATAAAGCAAGTGCTGGTTCATGACTGGTGTATTTATCTATTTTGGAGTTTAAAGGTAGATATGGGGGATTACTGATATAGACATCATATTCTTTTAATAAGGGGGTATTTAAGATATCTATTTCATAAAAATTTATATTAACTTGATTATGTTTAGCATTTCTTTTTGCCAGTGTTAAAGCTTTTTTAGAAATATCTAAACAATCAACTTGCGCATTTAAATTCTTTTTTAAGGCAATCGCAATACAACCACTACCGGTGGCGATATCAAGAATTTTTAGATTTTGGTTATTTTGTAATTTTTTAATAACTTTTTCGACTAAATATTCTGTTTCAAAACGAGGAATTAAAACATCTTCATTTACCAAAATATTAGTATTTAAAAAGTCAACATTGCCAATTAAATATTGCACTGGATATCCATTTTGAACTTTTTTTATTTGTTTTTCATAAGTATCGGGATACTTTTCTTTTAAAAGTTGTAAATCGTTAGGGGTTAAAGTGCTATTAGAAAACAAATTATTCACCTTCAAGTTTGCGCCGAATATCCTCGGTTATTAAGGCTTCAATGATTGCATCAAGATGGCCATTCATAACCCGGTCTAATTCCATGACGGAAAAGTTGATGCGATGGTCGGTTACTCTGTTTTGTGGATAGTTATAGGTTCTTATTTTTTCGGAACGGTCGCCAGTACCAACTTTACTTTTTCGTTCATTTTTTACCTCGGCATTTTGTTGTTGTTCTAAGTTGTCATATATTTTGGCTTTTAGAAGTTGCATAGCTTTTTCTTTGTTTTTCATTTGACTTCGTTCATTTTGACAGGTAACGACTGTATTAGTTGGTAAGTGAGTTATCCGCACTGCCGAATTGGAAGTATTAACGGATTGACCACCAGCGCCACTACTATGATAAACATCAATTTTTAAATCACTTTCTTTGATGTCAATATCAACATCTTCAACTTCGGGCATAACAACAACTGTTGCGGTTGAGGTATGAACTCTTCCTTGACTTTCGGTTTCAGGGACTCTTTGAACGCGATGCGCCCCACTTTCATATTTTAATTTAGAGTAAACATTATCGCCTTTAATTAAACATTCGACTTGCGCATATCCCCCACTAGCTCCAGGTACTTCATTGATAACTTCAATTTTCCAGTTATTTTTCTCAGCATAATAGTTATACATCCGGAATAAATCTCCGGCAAAAATGTTAGCTTCATCTCCACCAGCAGCTCCTCTTATTTCCATGATAACATTCTTACCATCATTTTCATCTTTAGGAATTAATAAAATTTCTAATTCATGTTCAATATTCTTATATTCTTCTTCTAGATTAATTAATTCAGCTTCAGCCATTTCATGAAGTTCAGTATCATTAAGTAAGCTTTTAGCATCTTCAATTTCTTGTTTTATATTTTTGTATTCCGTATATTTATCAACTATTTCCTTTAAATTACTTTGTTCTTTAGATAAATTGTTTACCAGTTTAAAATCAGCCATTACTTCTGGTTTCATTAATTCTTCTTGAATTTCATTATATTTTTTTAAAATCGTTTCTAATCTTTCTTCCATAATTTAGTCCTTTTCTACTTTTTTAAAAGAAAGTTACATAATTGGGCCTTCTTCATCTTCTTCATCAATTACAACTAAATCTTTTAAATCATCGTCGGTATCATCATCGTCATTATCATCGTAAAATATTTCTTCTTCAGTTTCTTCTTCATCTTCTATTTCTTCGTCTTCTTCATCAAGAGGAAGTTCATCGTCTTCATCTTCAATAACTAAATTTTTCGCATGTCTGGTACTTAAATCCCAAGTTCCATCATCTAACATAGTAAATCTTTTATCTAAATTTAGCATTTCAAAGAAATCACCAATTTTTTCTTCAACTATATTTTGGGGTAAATCTAATAATTTAGCTATTTCATTAAATAAATCAATTATTTTTTTCCCTTTTGGGGATTCATTTAAAATTATAAAGGCAATATCATCATAAGCCATATTTTCTAATTCTTCTTTAGATAATTCTTTTAAGTTCATGTTTTCCTCCTATATATTAAATAACTTTTTTAACTTCTAAAATATTAATATGATTATATTTTTAATTTGCATACACTAAATTTACTATTTAGGAAAATCAAAATTACAATCGTGTTCATTATATATAGTTTTATTTAATTTGTCTATAGTAGTTTTAATACTTTTGGTGCTTTTTTGTTAAAAGATGGTAAGTTTTGTTTTAGAATCATCAGATTCTATTTGATATTCAATAGTTATTTTAGATTGATCGTTTTGAAAAAAACTATATTCCACATTTACAGGGACCTCTAATTCTTCAGATTTTAAGAAAATTAAACAGTTTTGATTTAGAAAATCAAGAGTAAATTTAAAATCATCATTTTCCCGAATTAAAATTTGGTTTAAAAGGTCAATAGTTGTTAAATAATCAAATAAATAAAATTGTAAAATATTTAGAGAATGGCTGTTATTTTTCAATTTTTGATTATAAATTACATTATCGTTTTTGATAAATTGGAGATTAAATTCTTTTAAATTCATATATTGAACTCCTTTTTTTAAGCCATTATATCATAAGAAAATATTAATTGCACTTATATTTTTTTTAGTTTGTTTCATAATAAAAAAAGGTGGAATCTAATGAAAAAATTATGGTTTTTTTCAAAATCTATTTTATTTATAATTTTAGTTTTCTTTATCATTCTTATAGGACTTTATACATATGCTTTTTTTAGTCCTAAGTTAGAGCTTACCAATATTGGGCAAATGTATATTTATGATAAAGATGATAATTTGATTTATCAAGGTAGTGGAACTAGTGAATGGGTAAATTTAGAAAATATCAGTGATGATTTAATTAATGCGGTCGTGAGTGTTGAAGATAAGAATTTTTATAAACATCATGGGTTTGATTATTTAAGAATTATAAAAGCTATGATGTTAAATATTAAAAATAAAAAAATTGTCCAAGGAGCTTCAACTATTAGTCAGCAATATATTAAAAATATGTTTTTAGATTTTGATCAAAATTGGGGAAGAAAGATTGAAGAAGCCTTTTTAACTTTAGAGTTAGAAGTACATTATAATAAAAATGAAATTTTAGAGGGTTATTTAAATACAATTAATTATGGGGCTGGGAATTATGGTATTTTAAATGCTAGTAAGTATTATTTTAATAAAAATACGGAAGATTTAACTTTGGAAGAAGCTTTGATGCTCGCGGGAATTCCCAAAAATCCAACAAAATATAATCCCATCAATAATTATGATGAATGTATTAAGCGAGCTAAGATTGTTGCCGAGACAATGGTTAATAACCACTATATAAGTGAAGAAGAATACCAAAATTTATTTAAAGAACCTATTCCTATTTATGGTAAAAGAGAAACAAATAATTTACAAATGCTTATGTATTATCAAGATGCTGTGATAAGAGAATTACATAATTTAAAAGGCATTCCTAAATCACTTTTAGAATCAGGTAGTCTTAAAATTTATACGAATTTAGATATGAAAGCCCAAAGTAAATTAGAGGAAGCTATTTTAAAAAATATAAGCGATCAAGATATGCAAGTAGCTAGTATTTTAGTTGAACCTAATACGGGAGCAGTTTTAGCTTTAACCGGAGGAATTGATTATGCAACGAGTCAATTTAACCGAGCTATTTCGGCCAAAAGGCAAGTTGGTTCGACAATGAAACCATTTTTGTATTATGCCGCTTTAGAAAATGGTTTAACTAGTTCATCGACTTTTTTAAGTGAACATACTAATTTTGTGTTTGCTAATAATAAGACTTATAGTCCATCCAATTATAATGATGTATATGCTGATAAAAATATTACGATGGCCGCGGCCATTGCTTTTTCTGATAATATTTATGCCGTGAAAACTCATCTTTTTTTAGGAGAACAAACTTTGGTTGATACAGCTAAAAGATGTGGAATTAAAGGAAACTTGGAGGCTAATCCTTCTTTACCTTTAGGAACAAGTGAATTATCAATGCTTGATTTTATAAATGGTTATACTACTCTAGCTAATGGTGGCTATGAAACTGATAATTTCTTTATTCGAAAAGTGGAAGATTTAGAAGGTAATGCTTTGTATGAACATAAAAATAAGAAAAAAATGGTGTTGAATTCAAATTATTTATATATTTTAAATGAAATGCTTAGTAATACTAGTAATTCTAATTTCCGCAGTTATACTGTGCCGACTGCTTTATCGATTGCAAATCAAATGAGTCGAAAGTATGCTTTAAAAACCGGGACAACTAATACGGATTATTGGACTGTTGGTTATAATGATGATGCTCTTTTGATGGTTTGGCTCGGACATGATGATAGTAGTGAAGTTGACCGTAGTTCTAGTACTTGGGGAAAAAAGATATGGATTGAAACTATCGAAGATTATTTAAGTGATAAGGATAGTAAATGGTATGAAACACCGAAAAATGTGGTAGGAATTTTACAAGATCCAGTAACAGGAGAAGGAGCCACGAATGATAAGGCAGCCGTTTTCTATTATGTTAAGGGAAGTGAAACTTTAAATTTGATTAAAGGCAATTAAAAAAGGGATTTCTCCCTATTTTTTTATTTTTATTATTATTTGATAGTCATCAGCTAAATCAGCTTCTTCTACTTCAATGTTAATTCCTTTTTCTTTTAAGTTATCAACATTTTCCCGAATGGTATTGATGGTTGTTCCTAAGTCAGTACCTGCTTTTTCTTCTTGTTTTTCTTCGTATTCAGGGTCTAGTTCTTCAATTCGATCTAAGGGATCTATTAATCCATCTAAGTTTACATATTCGAAATTAGGGTTATTTGTAGGAATAACTGGTTCAGAATTAAGTTCTTGATTTATCTTAATATTTGGTTCTTCCTCTTTTGTTAAAGATGAATTATTAGTTGTGAAGTTATCATCTAAATATTCGACAGGATTAATTAAGGTTGGCTCTATTAGATTATTATTTTGAAATATATCAAGTTGTTCTTTTTCTACAGGTTCAGCTTTAGGCTTTTCTTCTAAAAAATTGAAAAATTTATTTGCTGGACGAGAATCATTTGGTTCTTCCTTAATATTCTCGGTAACAGGTTCTTCTTTACTTTCTCCAGGAATATAGATACCATTATTTGGTTTATTTTCCGTAGGTTTTAGGTTTAAATCTTGAGCATGAGATAAAATTTCATCTATATCAGGATTTATTTGAACTAAAGGCATACCTTCGTCTTCTTCGCCAGTATTTTCTGCTTCATCAGAGCTTGATTCATTTTTTAGTTTTTTTAATTCTTCATCTAATTGTCGAACTGGCATTCTTTCATCAATGATACGTTTTAACCATTTTCGTTGCTCTTCTTTGCTTTCAAGAGTTAATAAGGAACGAGCATGACGTTCAGATATTTTCTCATTTAAAAGAGCATCTTGAACTTCATTATCAAGATTTAATAAACGAAGTTTATTGGCAATTGTTGATTGAGATACCCCCATTTTATCAGCAAGTTGCTCTTGAGTTAAGTATCCGCGATCTAACAAATTTTTATATGATTTGGCTTCTTCAATAGCGCTTAAATTACGACGTTGGATATTTTCTACTAAAGCTACTTCCGCACTTTTATTATCATCAATATCAGATATGATAGCTGGAACTTTCGTAAGACCGGCCATAGTTGAGGCTTTATAACGTCTTTCACCAGCGATTATTTCATATTTATCGCCTAATTTACGTACAACTAATGGCTGAATTATACCGTGTTGTTTAATGGATTCAGCTAATTCTTTTAAGCCTTCTTCATTAAATGCTAACCGTGGTTGAAAACGGTTGGGAATTATATCTTCTATTGGTATTTCTTGAATATTTTTATCCATATTCATTTCTAATCAGCCCCTTTAGCCTACTATTAATATATCTTATTATCTATTTTTTTGCAATGGTTTTTTGAGAATTTTGTCATAAGAACGGGGATATAAATTATCCGTTTTCTTAAAATGAACTATTTCTAAAATGGTTCGTCTACTTTTTTCATAGGGTAAATGAAATTCCTCTTTTATTAAAATGGCACCATTTAATGTATCTAAATATATATCAATATTTTTTATTTCTTTACTTATATCAGATTTCATTGGTAAAAAACGACCATTTATTTTTAAAGCTGGTAAAGATAGTTCTAATAATATTTTTAAATCGGCAACGGCCCGAGAGACAACATAATCAAAAGTTTCAAAATGATGGCGAACATAATCTTCTGCTCGACAATTTACGATTTCAACATTTTTAAGTTGCAACTTACTATTAAGATATTGTAAAAAGTCCGTTTTTTTATGATTAGCATCTAATAAAACAAAATGATACTTGGGGCAAAAAATAGCGAGAACCATTCCAGGAAAACCAGCTCCCGTGCCAATATCTAATACTTGAGCTTTTTCTTCTCTAAAATATTTTAATAAAGTTAGGGAATCATAAAAGTGTTTTAAATAGATATCTTCAGGAGTTTTGATTGCAGTTAAATTAGTATGTTTATTATATTCTATTAAGGTTTCACAATATATTTCTAGTTTTGATAATTCTTCAGGTGTAGGATCAATAGAAATTCGTTGTAATTCTTCAATAAATTGTTCTTTATTCATTTTTACTATATTCCTTCTTTAAATAAATAGCTAAGATAGCAATATCGGCAGGATTTACACCACTAATTCGACTCGCTTGACCAATAGATAAGGGACGAACCTCTTTTAATTTTTGACGAGCTTCACTAGCTAAATTAGCAATTTTATCATAATCAATATCTGGAGGTATTTGCTTTTCTTCTAATTTTAACATTTTTTCGATTTCTTTTTGCATTTTACTTATATAACCAGCATATTTAATATCAATACTTACTTCTTCTTCGGTATCAATGGGATAATCTATTTTGGTAAATAGCTTTAAGAAATCGAGAGTTATTTCAGGTCTTTTTAATAGTTCAAAATAAGAAGTTTTATTTAATGGCAAATTAATATTATTTTTTGTAAATATTTCTTTTACTTCGGGAGTAATTTCAAGTTTAGTATTTTTTAAAAATTCTTTTAAACTGGCAATATCTTCTAAACGTTTTTGATAATTTTTATACATTTCTTGAGTAATTGTCTTTAGTTTATAACCATACTCGCGAAGGCGCAAATCAGCATTATCATGTCTTAATAGGAGACGATATTCCGCCCGCGATGTTAGCATACGATATGGTTCTTTGGTGCCTTTGGTGACTAAATCATCGATTAATACGCCAATATATGATTCATTTCTTTTTAGAATAAATGGTTCGTCATTTTGTAATTTTAAAGCCGCATTTATCCCGGCGATTAAACCTTGACCGGCTGCTTCTTCATAACCACTTGTCCCGTTTATTTGGCCAGCAGTATACAAGTTTTCAACTATTTTGGTTTCAAGAGTTGGCTTTAATTGTAAGGGATTAATCGCATCATATTCGATAGCATAAGCATATTTAGTTAAAATGGCATGTTCTAAGCCTTTTAAACTATGGACCATTTGTTCTTGAATATCTTCAGGCATACTAGTAGAAAAACCTTGCAAATACCATTCATCATAATACATACTTTCCGGTTCTAAGAATAATTGATGTCTTTCTTTATCTTTAAAACGGACAATTTTATCTTCTATTGAGGGACAATACCTTGGCCCTATCCCGGTGACATAGCCACCATACATACTGGATTTATTAAGATTGTCTAAAATAATTTGATGAGTTTTTGCATTAGTATATATAAGATAACATTTTTGTTGTTCTTCAATTTTATACTTAGGTTGGTCATCATGACTAAATGTATAATACTTGTTATCACCTAGTTCTTCTTGACATTCTGAAAAATCAATAGAACTAGCTTTGATACGAGGCGGAGTTCCGGTTTTTAAACGTTGAATTTCAAAACCTAATTTTTTTAAATTATCACTTAAAAAATCACTACGTTTTTCCCCATGTGGACCCCCTACTTTATTACTACTCCCAATTAAAATATTACTTTTTAAATAGGTTCCAGTGGTAAGAATTAAAGCATCACACATTATTTTGGTACCATCTTTTAAAATTACACCTTTTATTTTAGCGTTTTCAACGATTAAATCTTCGACAGTGGCTTCTTTTATACTTAGATTTTTGGTTTCTTCAAGTCTTTTTAACATGTTTTGCGGATATGTTCTTTTATCAGCTTGGCAACGCAATGATTGAACAGCTGGCCCTTTTTTACTATTTAACATTTTTATTTGAAAATGAGATTCGTCAGCAACTTTGCCCATTAAACCTCCTAAGGCATCGATATCCCGGACAATTACACCTTTGGCTGTACCACCAATTGAGGGATTACAAGGCATATCGGCAATATTTTTTTTATTCATGGTGATTAATAATGTCTTGTGTCCCATGAAGGCAGCGATATGACTAGCTTCACAACCGGCATGACCACCGCCAACAACAATTATTTCATAATGCATATTTACACCTCCTTTTATTTTCCTAAGCAGAAATTTTTAAATAAAGTATCAATTAATTCATCTTCATAAGTATCACCAATTAAAGATCGTAATTTTTCCCAAGCGGATCTTAAGTGAATTTCTAACATATCAACAGGTATTTGGTTATCAGTATCTTGAATAGCGGAAGTAATATCTTTTAAAGCTTCTTCGACTAAATTTATTTGCCGAATATTTGATAAATAAGTATTATCTTTGGATTCTAATTTATCTAAATTATACATTTCCGTAATTTTATTAATTAGTGGCTCAATTCCATCTAAAGTTTTAGTATTACCTTTGACGATATCTAAACCAGTAGTATCAATTTTGGTTGGTAAATCATTTTTATTTACAAAGATAATAGATTTTTTATTAGTAATTGATGATAATAATTCTTTATCTAATGGCGTTAATTCTTCATTATTATTAAGAACTAATATAATTAAATCAGCTGTATTTATTAGTTCTTTACTTTTTGTAATACCAAGTTGTTCTATTAAATTATTACTTTCTCGAATGCCAGCCGTATCTATTAAATTTACCGCGATGCCATTTATTTGGGTTTGGGCTTCAATTAAATCTCTAGTAGTTCCGGAGATATCCGTAACAATTGCTTTATCTTCGTTTAAAAAAGCATTTAATAAACTACTTTTTCCTACATTGGGACGACCTATTAAAGCAATATCTAAACCTTTTTTTATAATTTTTCCCATTTCAGAATTAGATTTTAATTTTACAAGATCAGATTCTATATTTTCTAATTCTGCTTTTAAATATTCCGGAGTTACTTCGATGGCATCTTCATATTCTGGGTAATCAATATTCACTTCAATATTGGCAATAATATTGGTAATTTTGGTTACTATATCTTCGACAATTTTGGTTAAGCGACCATTTAAACCATTAATAGCCATTTTTCGTTGTTTTTCACTTTGGGAAGATATTAGATCACTAACAGCTTCAGCTTCAATTAAATTAATACGACCATTTAAGAAGGCACGTTTGGTAAATTCTCCTGGTTCAGCTAAACGAGCACCATGTTTAATAGTTAATGCTAAAACTTTATTAGTTGTAGATATGCCACCATGACAATTTATTTCCACAACATCTTCGGTAGTATAAGTTTTAGGAGTTAACATAACACTTACTAATACTTCATCAATTATTTCATCTTTATCCATAATGTAGCCATAGTTAATAGTATGTGATTTTACTTTAGTTAAATCAGGACCTTTAAAAATACTATTTGCTATTGAAATGGCATCTTTACCACTTAAGCGAATAATAGAAATTGCCCCGACTCCCATAGATGTTGAGATGGCTACAATAGTATCTTCTTCCATAGTTTTCCTCCTTTTTCTCGACTAGTATAACATAAAAATTATTTCCCGGGAAATAATTTTTTAGCTATTTTTAATTAAAGATTATTTCCCGGGAAATAATTTAACTATTAGCAAATTAATGGATTATTAAAAAACGGCTTAGTCAGCCGGTTTAATGATTACATGGCGATTTGGTTCCTCGCCTTCACTGATAGTCTTGACCCCTTTAAAGTCACTTAGTTTATTGTGAATAATGCGCCGTTCATAAGAGTTCATATTATCTAAAGCTACTTCCATTTTGGTACTACGAACTTCTTTGGCTAATTTTATAGCTAAACGTTCTAAACTATTTTGACGTTTAATTTTATAATCACTGACATCTAAATTAACTTTTAAATATTTATGATATGTTTCATAAATACGTTGTTTTAATAAGGTTTCTAAGGCTTTTAAGGTTTGCCCATTCTTTCCAATTAATATCGGATTGTTATCTGATTCCATATTTATACTTATTATTTCATCTTTATAAGATGAAGTTAAATTAATTTTAAGACCAAGATTAGTTATTATTTCTTTTAAATAAGCAATTGTGTCATTTACTAATTCATCATAAGTACAAGCAGTAATTGTATAGGTACTTCCCTTAAATAATTTTCCTTTTTCTTCTTGGATGTTATAGATAAATTCTGTTCTCTTAGCATTTAAAGCTTCTTCAGCTTTCATGATGGCATCATTTTCACTTTTTCCTTGTAAGACTATCATATTCATAATTTCACTTCTTCTCTTTCATTTTATTTATTTTTTTAAATATATAATTTTGAATTACAATAAAACCATTGGTTACCACCCAATATAAAGCAATCGCGGTAGGAAGACTAAATGAGGCAATGGAAATAAAGATAATCATAAATTTTAAAGAAAATTGCATTTGGCGTTCCATTTCACTATTACCAGTTGATTCTTGCATACTATTTTTAAATGATAAGTAAGTTGTAGCAATTATCAAAACTATTAAAGCTATATAAATATACTCGCCTTTACTTATTCCAATCCATGGAGTCATACCTAAAGTCATACCAAATAGTTTATCTTCAAAAATAGCTGGGACACGATTAATAGCTTGCAAGAAAGCAAAGAACAAAGGTAATTGTAAAAATGCTATTAAACAACCTGATACCGGATTGATTTTATATTTCTTATAGACTAACATTGTTTCTTGACTTTTCATCATCATTGAATCAGTATCAGTTTTATTAGCATATTTTTTTTCAATTCTTTGAAGCTCAGGTGTGGCCTTTTTCATATTTTCTGATTGATCAATAGTTTTTTTCGAAAAAGGCATTAAGATTAATCTTATACCAATTCCGATTAACATAACTGATAAACCATAATTTTTAATTAAAACGCCTAACTTTAAAATTAAATAAGCTAGAGGTTTAACAAATAGGCTTTCCCAAAGGCCAGAATATTCAATATCACTTGGTTTAAAATCTTCACAAGCTGGTAAATCTTCTAATTTGGTTTTCATCTGGTCATTATGACTTTCATATAGTTTTAAAAGTTCTTCATCTTTTGGTTTACATAATATATTATTCTGTAAATTTTGACCAGTAGCTTCATAAGTTATTATTTTTTTATCATCTTTTAAATAATCCTTACTACCACAGCCAGTGGTAAATAACAGAAGAACTAAACTTAATATTACTATCTTAGGTACTTTCATTAATTATCATCATCCTTTATTAATTCTATTAACTTATCATTCATTTGTTGATAAGTTAATGATAAACAACTTCTTTTTATCATTATAATATAATCTGTATAATTTTTAAAGGCTGCTTTATTAAAATCAATAATTGAACGGATTTGACGTTTTAATTTATTGCGAACAACAGCTATGCCTACTTTCTTACTTATGGCGATACCAAAACGAGGATAGGGATAATTACCTTTCCTTATATATATAGTAAAATTTTCATTTTTTTTATATTTAGCATTATTGATAATGTCATTAAATTCTTCATGGCGTTTAACTACTTCAAATTTTTTCATCTTAATCACAATTCCTCTGGAAATAAATTTCTTTAAGTTATAAAAAATAGCAAAAAAACCACGTGTGTGGTTATTTATTAAGTAAATTTTTACGACCTTTTTTTCTTCTTCTTTTAAGAATTTTAGTTTCTTTACGGGCAAAAAATCCGTGTTTCTTAGCTCTTCGGCGTTTATTTGGTGAATACGTACTAAACATTTAATTTCCTCCTCTTTACTAATTAAGCTCCCTTATTATATTATTAGACTATTTAAAAAGTCAAGCAGTATTGAAATTTATGGGATAAATTGACGAATTTTGGCTAAACGTGGATAACTTTTAAATATGTTGATATTATTGTGGATATTTTTTATAAGAAAAATCGACAAATTTCGCACTTGTTAACACTATTAACTTTTAGATTATTTTTTCATTTTGTGAATTGTTAATAAAGTTAATAAAAAGTTGTGGATTATGTTGATAAATTAATTAAAGTTAGGTAAAATAAGGACTAATCGTGTGGATAACATTGGGGATAACAATTGAATAAATATTTGGGACTTTTAATTTCTTTTTCTTTGTACTACAATTGAAATAACGATGGGCAAGGGTGGGTGATTGGATTATGAAAGATAATGATTTATGGCAACAATTCTTAAACATTATAAAAGATGAGATTAATCCAGCCTCATTTAGTGCATGGTTTAACGATTTAAAATTGATTAAACTTGATAAAAATGAAATTACAATAATGGTTCCAATGGAAATTCACAAACGAATACTTGGGGATAATTACTATTCCATGATAGAAGAAACATTAGAAAAAATTACCGGAATCAACTACGATATAAATTTTGTTTTAGAAGATGAAATAGGGGGAACTATTGATTTAAATGATACTTCAAAAGTTGATAACTTTGTAGAAATTCCCAAAGAGGAATGGCAAAGTAATTTAGATCCTAATTTAAACTTTGATAATTTTATTGTAGGAGATTCCAATCGACTCGCGAAAGTAGCAGGAATGGCTGTTGCTGAACAACCAGGAAAGGTTCATAATCCACTTTTTATATATGGTAAAAGTGGGCTTGGGAAAACCCATTTAATGCATGCGATTGGGAATTTTATTGAAAAAAACACTAATCAAAAAGTTTTATATACAACTAGTGAAATGTTTATGAATGATTATACGGGTATTGCTAACTTGGAAAGAGGGCAAAATGCCATTGATTATGCTAATAGTTTCAAAAATAAATATCGTAATGTCGATGTGTTAATAATTGATGATATACAATATTTAGTGGGAGCAGAAAAAACCCAACAAGAATTTTTCCATACATTTAACTATCTTCATCAAGCAAATAAACAAATCATTATTAGCTCGGATCGTAGTCCTGATGATTTAAAAATTCTTGAGGAGCGACTTAGAAGTAGATTTATGTGGGGATTACCTGTTGATATTTATCCACCAGACTTTGACTTACGATGTCGAATTATTAAAGAAAAAATAAAAAATACCGTGATTGCTGATAAATTAGATGAAAATGTTATTGAATTTATCGCGAATAGCTGTCCTAATGATGTGCGATTTCTAGAAGGAACATTAAATCGTTTAATGGCATATACAGCAATGATTGTACCAGATAAAATAGATCTTGTATTTTGTAACGAGGCTTTAAAAGACTTTATAAATAAAAATATCTACTCGGAAAATAGTATTCAAAACATTCAAATGGCTGTTGCTGAATACTACAAAATAACCGTTGATGATTTAAAAGGGAAGAAACGAAGTAATAATATTGCTTATCCAAGACAAATAGCCATGTATTTATCCCGACAGTTATGTGATGAAACATTTCCTAGAATTGGGTTTGAATTTGGCGGAAGAGATCACTCGACAGTTATTCATGCTTGTGATAAGATAGAACAGGATTTAAAAAATAATAAAAAGTTGGAAAATGAAATAAATGAAATAAAAAATAAAATATAAAATGTGGATAAGTTGATAAAAAAGTGCATAAATTGATGATAAATTGTGGATAAAATATTAAATATTTTCTAGGTAAATAGGGGATTTTAATAAGTTATTAACGTTATCAACAATATTATGAATATAATAATAAATTAAAAAAGAAAGAGGTAAAAAAAATGAAATTTACAATTGATAAAAATATTTTATTAGAAAATTTAAGTAATGTAATAAAAGGGGTTTCCACTAAGACGGTGATACCAATCCTTAGTGGGATTAAGTTTGATTTAACTGATGATGGACTTTTTCTTACAGCTAGTGATAGTGAACTTACTATTAATTCTTTTATTGATAAAAAGGAAATTAAATTAATCGAAAGTACAGGAACTATTGTTATTCAAAGTAAATATATTTTAGATATAATTAGAAAAATGCCAAGTGATGTGATTAACTTTGAAGTTATAGACAGTTTAAAAATTAGAATCTATACCGATAATAATCAATATAATTTAAATTGCTTGGATGCTAATGATTATCCTAATATGAAAATGGAGGAACATAAAGATCCAATTATCTTAAAAGGAGATGTTTTAAAAGAAATAATTAATCAAACCGTATTTGCAATTTCTACGCAAGAGTTAAGACCATTATTAACAGGAATCAATCTTAAAATTACAGGGGATATTCTAGAATGTATTGCTACAGATTCTTATCGTTTAGCGAAAAAAACCATTAAATTAGATAATCCGGTTAATACTGACATTAATTTAGTTATTCCGGGGAAAAATATTATTGAATTAGAAAAAATAATCATTGATGAAAATGATGTGGAAATGCATATTTTTAGTAATAAAATATTATTTAAATATAAAAATATTCGTTTTCAAACTAATTTACTTTCCGGAACTTATCCTAATACTTCTAATTTAATACCTAGTGAATTTGGAATGACTGTAAAAATAAATAAAGATGCTTATGCCGCGAGTGTTGATAGAGCAGCGTTACTAACCCAAGGTAAAGATAAAAATATTATAAAAATGAAAATAGAGAATAAAGAAATGATTATTAACTCTTATGCTTCAGAAATTGGGAAAGTAGAAGAAAAACTCCAAATTGAAGTAGAAGAAAATAGTAATATAGATATTTCCTTTAGTTCTAAATATATGCTAGAAGCTTTAAGAACATTTAAAGATGATAATATTCTTTTATTATTAAATAATGATGTCAAACCTATTATAATAAAATCAGAAACAGATGATAGTTTAATTCAACTTATTTTACCAATAAAAACTTATTAATTTAATAAAAAAATTAAAGTTATCCACTTTTTTCCGACAAATTGTGGATAACTTTTTTTATATAGTAGAGAACAATTTAGTTAGGGGGTGAGTTTTTTGGAAGATTATGAAGTTAATGATAAAACATTAGCATTATGTAGTTTGGAAAATAAAACTCGAGTATATGAAGAAAATGGTAGTTTTATAGTGGATAAGAGTGCTAATGAAATAATGGAAAATAGTTGTAGTTATTTTGGTAGTTCTTTAGAAGGTAGACAAAAAGGAACGCAAAAATTAATTGGGGTATCCTATAAAGCTCCCGTGATTGTGGAAGAAACCAAAGATATTATCTTTTTTCCAACATCTTCACCACGTTCGAAAAGTTGTTCTTGGCTTAGAAGTTCAAAAATAAATAACTATTATTATCGAGGAGGAAAACTAATTGTAGAGTTTACTAATGGGGATAAAGTTATCGTTGATGCCTCTTATGGAGTTATCGATAATCAAATAATTAGAGCAATGAAATTAGAAATGGCTTTAAGAAGTCGAAAACTTCAGCAAAAAAGAGTAAATTAATTTAAAAAAGAAAACTTTATGAAAATTAAGGATAAAAAAGATCATAAAGTTTTT
>CANPZX010000021.1 GCA_947589195.1 uncultured Bacilli bacterium
AATCTATATGATGGCTATAAAGTTACAACTAAAATGAATGATTTCTTAAGTAATCATTTTGCTATAATTGGTAATTCAGGATGTGGTAAATCATGTGGGGTTGCTACTTTAATTCAAAATATGTTTTATTATAATAATAAAATGCCTAAGAATGCTCATATGATTGTTTTTGATGTTTATGGAGAATATAAAAATGCTTTAACTAAAATAAATGATTTACCAGGAATAAATGTAAAATGCTATACAACCAAAACTGAATTTCCGGATGCCGGAAGTGAAGTAGTTAATATTCCGGCTTACTTTTTAGAAGTTGATGATCTAGCTATTCTTTTAAATGTTAATGATCATACATTATTACCTATATTAGAAAAAACTTTACAATATGTAAAAATATTTAAAGGAACTGGGGAAAATGCTATTAAATTTAAAAATTCAATAATTGCTAAAAGTATTTTAGATATTATTGGTAGTGGTAAAAATCCTAATCAATTAGCTGATCAAATAATTTCGACATTAAATAAATATAATACTAAAGATCTAAATTTAGAAAGTTTAATTGTCCAACCAGGTTATAATCGAACATTAAGACAATGTTTAAATATTGATAATAATGGGAAAATGAGTGCTTTACAATTTGTCATGGAATTTTTAGATAGTTTTACTACTTTAGATGTAATAGAGATTGATGAAACTAATTTAGTTTATAATTTAGAAGATATTTATGAAGCTTTAGAATTTGCTTTAATGAGTGAAGGTATGCTTAATAATGATACTTTATTTGAAAAAGCTAATGATTTAAGAGTTCGGCTTAATACAATCTTAAATAATAATCAAGTAAATTATTTTAAAACCAGTAATATTTATATTGCTAAAGAACAATTTATAAGAGAGATGTTTATGACTATTGATCGAAGTGAACCGGCCCAACTTGTTAATATGAATTTTAACTATGTTGATGAAAGATTTGCCAAAATTTTAACTAAATTATATATGAAATTATTTTTTGAATTTGCTACATCTATAGATGAAAGGGCTAGTTTTCCTATTCATGTTATTATTGAAGAAGCTCATCGGTATGTGCAAAATGATAACGATAAAGAAGTTATTGGTTATAATATATTTGATCGTATTACTAAAGAAGGAAGAAAATATGGCTTAATTATTGGCTTTATTACGCAAAGACCAAGTGAATTATCAACCACTTGTTTAAGTCAATGTTCTAATTTTATTGTTTATCGAACTTTCTATCCTGATGATTTAAAAATTGTTACTTCTATTTCTACTAATTTATCAGTGCAAGATATTGAAACCTTAAAAACTTTACGGCCAGGAAATGCTTTAGTCTTTGGTAGTGCTTTTAAATTACCTTTTATTACTAAATTTGCTTTACCTAATCCTATGCCTAGTAGTAGTAATGCTGATTTAGCTAGAAAATGGTATGAATAAAAATAAAATAGCATTTAAGTGCTATTTTATTTTGGTATAAATTTCTTCAATGGGTTTAATTTTATCATGAGAAATAGGAATAATATGTAAATGATAATGTTTAACTTCTTGCATATCTAAATAATTAGTTGTAATACTAAATCCCTTAACATTTAATTTTTTAATTAATAAATCAGTAATTTCTTTAGCTATCTTATTAATATGTAAAAGTAAATCATCAGGTAATTCGGTAAAATCTTTATAATGAACTTTAGGAATAATCAAAGTATGGCCATTACCATGAGGATGAATATCTAAAAAAGCATAAACTAAATCATCTTCATATACTTTATAAGAAGGTATTTCTCCTTTAACAATTTTACAAAATAAACAATCCATAATTTTCCTCCTAAAATAATCATATCACAACTTTAAAAAATAATGGGAACAAATTAAAAGTAAAAAGCATACATTAAATTAGAGGAGGGTTATAAATGTCTAGTTTTAAAGAGATTGTGACCAAAGCTATAATTGGTAAATCTAAAAAAGTAAGTACTAATGATTTTAGCTTAACACCAGAACTTGTTCCCAATACAATTTTAGGCTGTTGGGTTATTAATAATCGTTTTTCTGGAGTTAATCAAAATGGTGTGGTATTAGTAAATGGTAGTTTTGATGTAAATGTCTGGTATTCTTACGAAAATGATACCAAAACTGCTGTAAGTAATAAAACCTTTACTTATCAAGAAAAGATGCCGGTTCATTTAAAAGATAATAATACATTAACTGATAAAGAAGAAATAATAGTGAGAAGTTTAAAACAACCCACTGTTTCGAATGTTTCTGTAAATAATGGGGTTGTTAAATTAACAGTTGAAAAAGAATTAGGAGTAGAAGTTGTTGGGGATACCAAACTTAAAGTAAGTATTGAAGATGATGAAGATGATTATGAAGTAATAAATGATGATGAAGTAATGAGTGAAAAAGATGAAGTAGCTTTAAATGAAATTGATGAGGACTATTTAAAGTAGTGTCAACTAAAAAACGTTGACACTGTTTTACTTTTTTGCTATACTACAGATGAATTAAGGAGGAAATAAACATGGCTGTTAAATTAAGATTAAAAAGAATGGGAGCTAAACAAAGACCTTTTTATCGTATTGTTGCGGCAGATTCACGTTTTCCAAGAGATGGAAGATTCTTAGAAGTAGTTGGTACTTATAATCCAATTACTAATCCTGCCGAAGTAAAAGTTGATGAAGAAAAGGCTCTTAATTGGCTAAAGAATGGGGCTATTCCCACTGATACTGTAAGAAATATTTTAACTAAAGAAGGCATTATGAAAAAATATGCTGAATCAAAAAAAGTAGGTAAATAATGAATATTGTTGAGTATACTGATTTTCTTGTCAAAAATGTAGCTTTAGAAAAAGATATGGTCAGTGTTAAAGAAATAGGAAGCACTGATGATGTTATTAATATTGAAGTTTTAATAAAAGAAAGTGATATGGGAAGAGTTATCGGTAAGAATGGTAAAACTTCCACAGCTATTAGAACTTTAGTTCAAGCTTATTCCTATTTACATGATAAGAAACATGTTAAAATTAATATCGAGGCATTCTAAAAGAGTGCTTTTTAATTGACTTGAATTTTAACTTAGGGTTTGATACGATTATAGTGGTGAAGATAATGAAAAATAGACAAGGTTTTACTTTAATAGAATTACTTGCGGTTATAGTTTTATTAGCGATACTTATTACAGTTGCGGTTCCTGGGGTTACAGGAATTTCAAATAAAATAAAGACTAATATGTATTGTAAAAAAATTGACTTTATTGAACAAGCCGCGAAAGATTACGGAGAAGATATTATTTCTAGTTTAACATCATCTGGAACAAATGTTACAGTAAAACAATTAGTAGATAAAGGATATCTAAAAAAAGATCAAGATACCTCTCCAATAATTGTTGATCCTAGAGATACCAAAAGTACAACTCTTTATAATATGAGTTTTAAAATATTTTTAAAATATAATCGTCCTTATGTTGAATTTGATACTACTGTTAAAAATACTTGTGGTAAATAATAGCTTATGATAAAATAAGCCGATATTAAAAAGGAGGAGTTTTGATGAAAAAACCAACTGTTTGTTTAATTGGTAAACCTAATGTAGGTAAATCAACAATCTTTAATCGTTTAATAAAAGAAGATAAATCAATTGTTTTAGATACTCCTGGTGTAACTCGTGATCGAGTTTATGGTAATGCTTTATATAATAATAAGCCATTCTTACTTATTGATACTGGTGGTATTGATATAGGAAATAATGAATGGAATAAAGATATCTTAGTACAAGCGAAGATAGCTATAGATGAAGCTGATATTATTGTTTTTGTAGTTGATGGTAAAGAAGAAATTGATGCCAATGATCGAAAAGTGTGTGAAATATTAAGAAAAACCAATAAAAAGATTATTGTCGCGGTTAATAAAATTGATAATGAAAAAAGAATAGATTCTATTTATAATTTTTATGAACTTGGTTTTGCAGATGTAATAGGTATAAGTGCTACTCATAATTTAGGAATAACTAATCTTTTAAATTTAATAACTAAAAATTTTCAAGAAATAACTGATGAAGAAGATAAACGTTTGAAATTTTGTTTTATTGGGAGACCTAATGTGGGAAAAAGTAGTTTAGTTAATGCTTTACTTAATGAAGAAAGAGTAATTGTAAGTGATATTGCCGGGACAACTAGAGATTCTACTGATACAGTTTTTAATTATAATGGTGAAGAATATGTGGTAATTGATACAGCTGGGATGCGCAAAAAAGGTAGAATATATGAAAATATTGAAAAATATAGTTTAATTCGTAGTTTAAAAGCCATTGATCGAAGTGATGTTTGTTGTTTAGTAATTAATGCTGAGGAAGGAATTATTGAACATGATAAGCATATATTATCTTATGCTGTTTTAGCTGGTAAAGGAATAGTAATTGTCGTTAATAAATGGGATACTGTTAAAAATCCTGATCAAGCTCTTAAAACATGGAAAGATAATCTGGCTTCACATTTTATGTTTGCTCCTTATGCTAAAGTAGTATTTACTTCCGCGAAGACTAAAAAAAGAATTCATACTTTAATGCCTGAGATTATAAATGCTTATAATAATAATCAAAAAGAAATCAAAACCAGTGATTTAAATGAAGTAATAACTAAAGCCACTTTAATGCATCAGGCCCCATCTTATCGAGGAAAAAGATTAAAAATATTTTTTGCAAGTCAAACAGATAATAAACCACCTAAATTTACTTTTAAAGTTAATGATAAAGGATTAATTCATTTTAGTTATGAGAGATATTTGGAAAATCAAATAAGAGAAAATTTTGATTTAACAGGCACACCAATTATTTTAAAATTTAAAAATAAAGCTGAGGATTAAAATCCTTTTTTTATTGTCATCTTTGATAAATTGTTTTATACTATAGATAACAATAGAAAAGAGGATAAGAATGAAATTAGAAAAGTTTAAGAAAAATAAAAAAATAAGAAATATCCTCCTAACTCTAGGGCTAATTAGTGTTCTGGGGGGGGGGTATTTTAATAATTAGAACATACGCCTTATATCAAGAAGAAAAAGAGTATAATGTAATTAAAGGAATAGTTCCAGATTTTGGTTATGATGTTAAATTAGCTATTGAAGTAGATGGCCAAAAAGAAAACAGTATTCCAACAAGAGGCTTGTATAAAACAGAAATAAATTGTAATAATGAGGCAACAGGAAAATGGGATTATAATGCCTGGAATTTAAAATTAGATAATTTAAAGAAAGATACTAAATGTAATATAACGTTTACTTCTGGTTTAAGTGAAGAAGAATATCAAGAATATTTAGAAGCAGGAGTAAATGAACGAAGAAACACGTATCGCGGAAAAGATATAACATATTTATATGATAATCAAAAGTTATATGATCAAATAGGCAATTGTACGTTTGATGATATATATGTCGGTGATTATTTTACAACCAATAAAGGACAAGAAGTAACCTGGCTAATAGCTGATTTAAATAATTACTTACATTCTGGAGATAAAGATATAACGAGTGGTAATTATCCCAAACAAAATGGGGGAGGATTAATGACTTGTCATGCGACAATAATTCCAGCTACTACTTTAGGTACTAGTAAAATGAATACAACTAATTCTACTGGAATAGTAGATGATGTAACAGGAGAAATGATTGGCTATGGTAAAGGGGCTTATGTTGGAAGTTATATGAAAAATGTTACTTTACCAAGTGTTCTTGAAAATTATATAAAACCAGTTTTTGGAGATCATGTAATTAAAACTCGTAACTTGCTTGCTGATGCTATGGTTAATGATCGTTCAAACCAACATGGAGTTAATACTGGAGCCTCATCCTCATGGAATTGGTATGATAGTGAACTAGATTTAATGAGTGAAGTAAATGTATTTGGAACAACAGTATTTAGTTCTAGTGGCTATGATATCGGAATAGATAATCGAGAGTATGCGATATTTAGTCTAAAACCAGAGTTTATTAATAGTTATAATGGCACATGCTTTTGGTGGTGGCTAAAGGCGGTTACATCTTTGACGTACTTTGCTTATGTTAGCGAATCTGGCTTTGCCGGTGGCACTATCGCGTCTGGCCAGCTTAGCATCCGTCCTCGTTTTCTTATAAACTAAAAATTCTATCACTAATTAGTGATAGAATTTTTTAAAACTTACGATATAAGCCAATAGCTTTACCTAAAATAGTACAATTATTTAGAATAATTGGTGCCATGGTATCATTTTCTGGTTGCAAGCGAATATGATCTTTTTCTTTATAAAATGTTTTTAAAGTGACCTCATTTTCCTCAGTCATGGCAACAATAATATCGCCATTTCTCGCCACACTTTGCTTTTGAACAATGACATAATCCCCATCAAAGATTCCCTTGTTAATCATTGATTCACCACTTACATGTAATGTAAAAACTGTTTCTTTTGCGGGTATTAATGAAGCTGGGATATTAAAAAATTCATTAGGTCTTTCAATTGCTTCAATAGGACTACCAGCGGTAATTTTACCTAATAATGGAACTTTAACAACTTCTTCATCTTGTGGTAAATATTCATTTTCAACTAGAACTTCAATTGTTCTAAATTTATTAGTTGATGTTTTAATAACTCCGGCCTTTTCTAATTTTTTTACATGGGCATGAACTGTTGCAGGACTTGATAAATTTAAACCAGCACATATTTCTCTTATTGCTGGGGGATAGCCATGCATTGCTGTATATTTTTTGATAAAATCTAAAACTTCGGCTTGTTTAGCTGTTAATTCAGTATTCATATATTTACCTCCATAATCATCTTAACATACATTTGTGTAAAAAGTCAAACATTTGTTTGAAAAAAATATTGACCCGAACAAACATACGTGTTAAAGTAGTTATAGAAAGAAGGAGTAAAAATGAAAAAAATTTTAGTAAAGTATAGCGGAGCAATATTACTTTACACCGCTGTTATAATAGGAGTTATTGCTTTAAATGCAAGGTTTAAATATTTAAATGAAAACGAAATTGTTAAGGAAGGAATAAGCGAAACCATCGCTTTAGGTGAATAATATGAGAGATATGATAGTAAATGAATTAAATCGGCAAGATAGTCTTGATATAATTCAAAATTATGTTTTAGAAAAAGTTGAAATCAAAAACTTTCAAAAAAATGATATTGCTAGTGAAATGTTTCACTTATTTGCTAATGTACTTGATTTAGGACGGGAAGTAAGAATTTCCAAAATATTAAAAGATAACTCTTTAACTGAAGCCAAAATCGCAGATATTTTTTTAGTTTTAGTCTCCATTTGTAATAGCCTCGATATTAATTTATTTGATGCTTTTATGAAAAAAAGTAACTAAATAAAATAATTCGACAAATTTTTTTTAAAATAAATTGTAGGATATTTTTGGGTGAAAAATAATATGCGAACATTTTTTATTTTTAAAATTAAAGAAGAATATGCGACTTTAACCAAAAATAATCCCTTTCATTTATTTAAAATGTTTAATTATATTTATAATTTAGATGAAACAGAAGTAAAAAATGGAATAAATTTATTTGATAAGTTAGCCCTTCCTTTTGAAATGAAAAGAATAGATATTGATATTTTCAAAAAATATCAGGATAATTATTTTTATACTAAATTTAAAAATGTTCATAAAATAAATAATATATTTAAAAAAGAAGAATCTACATTAATTGTTCATAAATATTTTTTAGAACTTCGTAGTACCATTGTTGAACCAACCTTTTTAAAAGATTTAATAAAACAAAAGAATTTATTTTTTTGTGATTTTAAAAATAAAGATTATTTTTGGTTAGATAGTCTATATACTCTTGAGTAATTTAAAAAGATTTAGTACAATAGTATTTAAATAAAGGAGGAATATTTAATGTTACATGATATTCTATTAATTTTACTAGGCTTAATAATTGGAGCCGTGATTGGTTTTTTAATAGCTCGGATTGTTATGAAAAAATATATTGAAAAAAATCCACCAATTAATGAAAAGATGATTGAAGCAATGATGAGTAGCATGGGCAGAAAGCCAAGTAAAAAACAAGTTAATCAAGTTATGAAACAAATGACCAAAAATATGAAATAAAAGTTTATTAAGTGAACTTTTTTTATATTTAGCATATATTTAAATAAGGAATTTTATATCTTGATTTGAAGTTAAGAATATGATATTCTTTAAATAGAATACAAAAGGTTGGTGTGATAATGGAATCTATATGGAATACATTAGAAAAATTATATAGTAATGAATATTTTGGAATTGGTTTGTTTGTGGTAGTAACAATTTTAGCTTTTTCTTTTTTAATTATTTTATTCTTTGGTAAAAAAGATGAAAAAAAACGCAATATGCAAGAAGAAGAAAAAAGTATAGTTGAAGAAAATAATAATCTTAAACCAGATGATTTAGATAGTATGGCAATATCTAATGCTGCGCCTAGTGTTGATGCAATAACTTCTGTTCCAGCAGAACCAGCTTTAGAACCCGAGGCAAAAGTTGATTTGCCAAATCAAGAGCCAGTTGAAGAAGTAAAAGAACCGGAATTTAATCCTTTTATGAGTAGTCCGATGCTTGATAATAATGAGCTTGTTAATAACGAAGAAAATAAAGTTGAACCGGTAGCAACTAGCCCAATGAAAGATGATTTTTTAGCTAGTTTTAATTTTGATGAACCAATAAATCAAATTGAAAATGTAAATAATACTATAAAAGAAGAAATACCTGTTTCTAAGGAAGAAATAGTTGAAAAGCCTTTAATTTCTGAAGAACCAATTCCTGATATTTTTAAAGATACACCTAAAGAAGAAAAAGTACCAGAAAATAAAGAAATTGTTCATCCTAAGACTACTTTTTCTAATCAATTTAGTTCCGTTTATGTTAATAAACAAAAAGATATCGATTCACCAGTTATAGCTCCTAGTGAACCTAGTCCTAATATTAATCTAAAAAATGAAGAAATTAAACCAGTCCGACCAGAATTTGAACTTCCTAAAACATTAGATTTACCTAAATTAAATAAAGAACCTTCAAATACTTCTACTGGAATAAATAATAATTCGGGAATTAATAGTATTATTAGTAATATTGAAAACGAAAGTTTTGAAATAAAAAAGGAAAATGATTAAGTCATTTTCCTTTTTTGACCAAATTTAGTATAAATAAGCAAAGTAGGAATTGTTAAGATAAAAATAATTAATAAAAAGATCGGTAGATTATAATAAATAAGCACAATATAATTATAGTCTTTGCCAATAATCATGGCGGAGATAAAGAATAAAATTAAAATGATACTTGGAAAAGATATCTTCCGAAACTTCTCTGGTAGCATTTCTTTTAAAAATAAGCTGGAAATTGAAATAAAAATAAAATTATCTAAAATCCAGGAAATACCGACGATATTTTCAATCTTTTCAATAAAATCTAAAATTTTAATTTCTTTTAAAATAACATATTCGGGAAAACGATAGATACTAGCTAAAGTTGTTCCTAAAATGCCAATTATTAAAAATATTTTAAAGATTAAAGTAAAAGAACCTAATAAATATGCTTTATGATTACTGGTTTTACTTTGCGTAATAAGCATTAATATCCCGGGGGTAGCCGATAAAGATGCATAATATAAAGAACTTTCGAAAAAAGCAAAGGGTTTAGATACCAAAATCGGTAAGATATTATCTAAAGAAGCATAACCTAAGAGGGAAAATAAAGATAAGAAAGTCAGAATTAACGATAAAGGAAATAAACATAAAGCTACGCGAAAAGCTGATTTGATACCACCCTTAGCTAATTTTAAAACTAAATAAATTATTGGTAAAGAAATAAACCATAAAGGGCTTTGCGAAAGTAAAAAAGAAGAAGCAAATAACTCAAAGAAAACAATGCCTTCAATAATCATACTTACCCCAAAAATAATAAATATAATTCGTAAAATAAGACCTAAAAATTTCATTTCCTTTAATAATTCCCCGATAGTTTTTTCACCTTTATAAATTATTACTTTATTAATTAAAAAAGTTAAAAATAAACCAATGATACTACCTAGAATAAAAGCTAAAATACTATCTTGTTTTACTTTATTAATAATTAAAGAAAAACCAATTCCTAGAAATAAAGCTCTTGATAAAAAATATGATACAGCAAAGTTTTGTTTAGTTGTTGGCATCTTTTTTCACCTCAAATATTAAACCATTGCGATTTATTAAAACATTTACATTAAATTCATATTCTAACTCGCGAAAATCAATTTTCTTTTTCGTTTGCCGATAATAACTGTGGGCTATTTCTAAAATATCTGAATTATATTTTTTAAGTTCCTCGATAAGATCAGGTAATTGACTTTCAATAGTATTTTTTAAAGTATTTTGAATTTTCTCTAAATCAGCTATTTTCTTTAAATCAATATCACAATGATTTTCAATTACTTTTACTTCCATATTTATATCATATAAAGCTTTATTATCTTTAAATTTAACCTCACTTTGGGCGGGAACACTTGTAGCTAAAACCATGTCTTTACTTTCTTCATCGGGACAAGTTATTTTATAAGTACTTTGATGGGAAGTATTATTTAAAACATTAAAATTCGCGGCATTTTCTAAACTTAAAATAGTTTGCATTTTATAGTCATCAAAAATAGCAATAGGACCTATTTTTAAAACATTATCTTGAATATAAACGGTTGTTAAATAACTATCTTGATAATCCCCTAAAACATGGGCCATAAATTTTTGAAAATTTAATTCTGAAGTAATATTTTTCTTTTTCGCAGTTTGTTCAATTAAATTTTTAATCGAAGTACTAGCAATTGGGTCAGTGGCATTAGTAGTTTTAATTATTTCTTCCGCGGTATCAAGAGGTGCTAAAACTAAATAAAATTGGTTGCGGACATCGATATCTCGGATTAAAAAATCATCTATTTCTTGAATATAATTTTTCGCAATTTCTTCATTAATTATAATCGTATCAACATGGGCAAAATAGGCTTCTTTAGGTACTTCATAAGAAACATTTAAAAAAGCTTCCGCGATTGTTTTGCCACTTCCTTTAGCAAAATATACTTTGGGTTCATTTTGGTTTTCTTCGCGATTAACTGTATTAAGAATTTCATAGACAACATTAAAATCTTCGCCAATTTTATCAATACTAATCCCAGAAACAATTGCTAAATTATTTAATTCTGCATAATCATAGCAACCACTAGTTAAGAAAATAATAAGAAATATAATAATAATCTTTTTCATGATATTTCCTTTCGTTGTTTAATAATATTATTAGATAAAGTTTTGGAACGCTTCGTATCATCTACAAATTTATTTCTAAATAATTTTTTATGTAAATATGTTAAATCAAAAGGAGCAAGAGGGAAAAAGTAAGGTTTTTGTAAAGTTTTAACATTAGTAATATGAATAAGAAAATAAATTAAACCTAGAGCAATACCATATAAACCATATAAAGCCGCGGCGACTAAAAAGACTAAGCGAAAATAGCGGATAGCATTTATTAATTCTGAATCCGTAAAGATAAGGCTGGTAATAAAAGTAAAAGCAATAATGATAATCATAATAGGACTGACAATACCAGCCGAGACAGCAGCTTCTCCTAAAATAAGAGCGCCTAGAATCGAAATCGCACTACCATAGTTATTGGGGAATCGTAAATCACTTTCCCGTAATATTTCACACAAGGTAATCATGACAATAGCTTCGATTATGGTGGGAAATGGGACTCCATCTCTTTGGGAAGCAAAATTAACAAGTAGACTAGTGGGAATAGTTTCCATATTATAATTAACCATAGCAATATAAAATGCGGGTATTACCATTGTTAAGAAAAACGAAGCAAATCTTAAAACTTTTAAAAAGTTAACATTAACATTGCGATTATAATTATCGGAAATAGGATTAATAAAATCCCCAAAAAAGGCCGGGGTAATTAAAATAAAAGGCGAAGTGTCAACCATAATCGCTATTTTACCTTCTAAAAGCGAAGTCGCAACTTCATCTGGTCTTTCACTAGCATAAATAGTTGGGAAAGGTGTTTTTTCTTTCTCCGTCAATATTTGCGCGACATTACCGGAATCAATAATCCCATCAACATCAATTTCTTGTAATTTTTCTTTAATTAAATTAACCGAATGATAATCGGCAATATCATCTAAATACAAAATATCAATTTTGGTATTAGTCTTTCTTCCTAAATATATTCCTTCACTTTTTAAAGTTGCACTTTTTAATCTTCTTTTTAATAACCCTAAATTTATTTGGCTATTTTCTGTAAAACTATCTTTGGGGCCATATATTGATTTTTGCACTTCAGGCGGACTTACGCTGCGATTAATGTCGGCTTTAGTTTCAAAAGCTAGTATTTCTTTAGCACTTAAAACTACCGTAAATCCATTAGTTAAATAAAATTCAATTTCATCGGGATTTTCAATAATTATCGTATGGGGACCAGGAATAATACTTTCCAAATCGTTTTTGGCAACATCTTTTAAATTATTAATATAAGTTAAATGTTTTAAAATATAGTCATTAACTTTATCACTACTACTGACACTTTCTAAGTAAATAACATAAATATCTTTAAAATGATGAGTAGTTATTTTTTTTACTGTAAAATCCGGATTTTTTATAAATTCTTTTTGAAGTCTTTTTAAGATTTGCTCATGCATAATTTTCACCATTTTTATTATGAGCTTTTTTTAATTACTTATACTGATTTAGTTTACTTAAACTTTATCATTTGATACAATAACGACGTGATGTTTTATGAACTTTAAAATAGAAAGATTAGATCATCAAGGACGTGGAATTAGTACTCTTGATGGTAAAATTACGTTTATTCCTTATACTTTACCAGAAGAAGTAGTCGATGCCGAACTTATAGCTATTCATCCTAAATATAATATTGCTAAACTAAATAAAGTCTTGGTACATTCCCCAAAACGCGTTAACGAAGATTGCCCTTTTTTTAAATCTTGTGGAGGATGCCAACTTCGCCATTTAAACTATGAAGATACTTTAACTTTTAAAAAGGAGAAGCTTTCTAATATTTTAACTTTAAATAAAATAGTTTATCCCCCAATCGAAGTAATACCAAATGAAAAACCTAATAACTATCGTAATAAAATTACTTTAAAAATTGTGGCTGGTAAAATTGGCTTTTATGAAGAAAAAAGTCATGAACTCAGCGAAATAGATACTTGCTTACTAGCTAAACCAGTTCTTAATGTAGCCTTAAAAAAACTAAGTAGTCTATCTATAACTAATGGCGAAGTAATATTAAGAGCTAACTATAATGATGAAATCTTAATGATTATTAAGACCAAAGATAAAATCAATTGGGACATCAAAAATTTTGCTAATTTAAAATTAATCGGGGTTATTTTAAATAATAAAGTAATATATGGAACCAGTTTCTTTTATGAACGAACTTTAAATACCTTATTTAAAGTTTCTTATGATGCTTTTTTTCAAGTTAATTATGATGTTGCTAAAAAGTTAATGGCTATTATCAAAGATAATGTAAAAGAAAATGAAAAAGTGCTTGATTTATATTCGGGAGTTGGTACTTTAAGTCTTATGGCGAGTAAGAATGCTCATGCTGTTTATAGTATTGAATATGTAAAAAATGCGGTTTTGGATGCCATCAAAAATGCTAAATTAAATAACCAAGATAACATTAAATGTTTCTTAGGAAAAACAAAAGATGTTATTAAAAAAATTAACGAAAACTTTGATCGAATTATTATTGACCCGCCAAGAAAAGGTATTGATTCGGCAACTTTAGAAGTAATTTTAAAAAGTAATTGTCCTAATTTGCTTTATGTTTCTTGTGAACCTTTAACTTTAGCTCGGGATTTAAAATTATTATCTACTAAATATGAAATAACCAAACTTTATCTTTTAGATATGTTTAGTTATACCGCTAATGTAGAATGTGTATGTGTTCTAAAAGCCCGATAAACCATTTTTGGAAATTTTTTCTTTAAAGATTGTCTGTATATAAGAAATATAGCATAATGAACTGATTTAAGAAAATAACCTTTATACCATAAATAAATTTAAAAAAATGTAATTGCTTCCATAACTATTGATTAATGTGAGTAATTAAGGTAATATAACTAATGAATTTATTATATGCTCATTTAGAATAAAATGGGGGATTATAATGAGTGTTTTAATAAAAAAAGATGAATATTATGATGATTTTTCCAAAGTTATTGAAATGATAGAAACTAGAAGAAATAGTGCTTATAGAAAAGTCAATGAAGAATTGATATCTTTATACTGGGATGTAGGTCATTTTGTTAGTGAACAAATAGAAAGTAATAGATTGGGAAGTAAAGTTGTTGATAATTTAGCAGCATTTATTAAAAATAAATACCCAACTTTAAAAGGATTTAGTCGAAGAGGAATATATCGAATGATTCAATTCTATGAAACATATAAAGATGATGAAATTGTGTCACCACTAGTGACACAATTAAGTTGGACTAATAATTTATTAATATTGTCTGGCACTAAAACTAAAGAAGAAAGAGAATTTTATATTAAAATGGCTATTAAAAATAATTACTCCAAGGCTGAATTAGATAGACAACTTTCTAGTGCATATTATGAAAGATATATGTTATCAAATGGAAAAGCATTACCCTCAACTACAAAAACTATTGATGAAGATGATTATCCCAATACTAAAATATTAGATTTATATTCTTTAGAATTTTTAGATTTGCCCAATGAATATTCGGAAGTAGATTTAAGAAAAGCCCTGATTAAAAACTTAAAAAAATTTTTTTAGAAATAGGGAAGTCTTTTACTTTTGTGGGGGAAGAATATCGAATCCAAGTCGGGGATGAAGATTTCTTTATTGAACTTTTATGTTATAACCGCGATTTATCTTGTTTAGTAGCTTTTGAATTAAAAGTGGGTAAGTTTAAACCGGAATATGTTTCCAAAATGGATTTTTATTTAGAAGCATTAGATAGACAAGAAAAGAAGAATAATGAAAATCCCAGTGTAGGTATCATCTTATGTATTGACAAAAATGAAAAAGTAGTCGAATATACATGAGTAGAACCATGTATCCCACAATGGTTGCAGAATATAAATTAAAACTAATAGATAAAGAACTATTAGAAAATAAATTAAGAGAAATATCCATGTTATTAGAAGAAAATAAAAAAATAAATAACATAATAGCATGTGTGTTAAGATTATGTAAAGTAAACAATTAAATACTTGAAAAATGCCTAGTTAAATTTTAGCCATTAAAAAAATTGATTTAAAATATAATATATTTATGGTATGATAATTTTAAGGTGGTAAGAGTGTGGGGAAAATTTTTAAGTATAAGCTATTTCATAAAAATGTCACCAAAAAGTATCTTTATGGGTACTTTTTTTGCACTTTTTAGCCAAGAAAAGGTGAGTTAAATGAAAACAAAAGAATTACTTGCTCCAGCCGGAGACATGGAAAGTTTACGTCAAGCAATTCATAATGGAGCTGATGCAGTTTATTTAGCAGGGAAAAAATTTGGGGCAAGAGAATATGCACCTAATTTTACAAAGAAAGAATTACCAGAAGCAATTAAATATTGTCACTTATATGATGTAAAAATATATGTTACAGTTAATACCATAATATATGAAAAAGAATTACCAGAAGCTTTAGAATTTATCGAATTTTTATATTTAAATCAAGTTGATGCCATTATTGTTCAAGATCTAGGTTTAATAAAAATAGTGCGAAAAAAATATCCTAATTTAGAGATTCATGCTTCAACGCAACTCAATACTCATAACTTAAGTCAAATTAAAGTTTTGGAAAAATTAGGAGTTAAAAGAGTAGTCTTAGCTCGAGAATTATCATTATCCGAAATTAAAAAGTTAAAGACTAAGATGGAAATTGAAGTATTCATACATGGTGCACTTTGTGTTTGCTATTCAGGCCAATGTTTATTTAGTAGTTTACTTATGAATCGTAGTGGTAATCGTGGTAGTTGCGCCCAACTATGTCGTCTTTCATATAAACTATTACAAGATAATGAAGAAGTATCTACTTCGGGAAAATATTTATTAAGTCCTAAAGAATTAAATACGGCAATATATTTTGAAGAATTACTAAATAGTAATATTACTTCTTTTAAAATTGAAGGAAGAATGAAAAGTCCGGAATATGTTGGTTGCGTAACTAAATTATATCGTGAAATAATGGATAATATTTTAAAATATCATGTACCATCTTTTCATAGTCAAAATTATGAAGACGTAGAAAGAATGTTTAATCGTGATTTTACCAGTGGCCATTTATTTAATGTAGGTAGTAATAAATATATGAATATTACTTCATCTAATCATCAAGGTAAAAGATTAGGAAGTGTAATTCAAGTCACTAAAGATAAAATAAAAATATTATTAGAAGATGAATTAAATCAAGAAGATGGTATTCGTTTTCAAAATGAAGATAAAGGTTTTATAGTTAATTATTTATATGATAAAGATCAAAAATTAGTAAATCATGTTGATAGTGATAAAATTGCTTATGTTGATAATAAAATTGCTTTAAAATCTAAAGGGATAGTTCTAAAAACTATTGATAAAAAATTAATTAATCGCCTAAAAGATTATCCCTTAAAGAAAATAGCTGTTGATTTTAAAATTAAAGCTCATTTAAATGACCTTTTAACTATCACAATTACCGATGGAATTAATATAATTACTAAAGAAGGTAGTATTGTTAATAAAGCGATTAATCAACCTACCACCGAAGATATAATAATAAAAAAGCTAGGTTCTTTAGGAAATACGCCCTTTGAAGCTTCTAATTATGACATAGATATAGATTCTAATATTTTTATCAATATGAGTGAATTAAAAGAATTAAAACACCAATTAGTTTCCAAGTTAATTAATGAAAGAGAACAAAAGATTATAAGAGATACCATAATTGATAATACTAAAGTTTTACCTGATCAAAGAAAGATTAAAGCTAATATTAATATTACCGCTTTAGTTAGAACAAAAGACCAACTAGAAGCTTGTTTAAAAAAGAATTTAGATGCTATATATGTTGATAATAAAGAATTATATGAAAATTATAAAAATAAAGAAAATGTTTACTTAAGACTTAGTCGAATTATGAAAAATTATGAACCACTTTCTAATCAAAAGTTATTAATCGGGGAAATAGGTGCTTTAAATGAATATAGTAAAAATAATGAATTAGTAAGCGATTATTTTCTAAATGTAGTAAATAGTGAAAATATTAAATTTTTAGAAGAAAATAATGTTAAAAGAATTACCTTATCTATTGAAAATAATCTCGAAAATATCAAAGAGATAACGAAAAACGTTCATGCTGATTTAGAAATGGTTATTTATGGTTTACCTGAAGTAATGATTATGAAATATTGTCCTTTAAATTATTTAATAAATCATAATAAAGGAGTATGTAAGGTTTGCCAAGATCAACATGAATATTCTTTATTAGATAGTTATCATCATAAATATCCTTTATTAAATGAAAAAAGCAATCATTTAACTCATATCTTCTATTATCAAGAATTAGATTATATTTCTAAAATAGATGATTATATAAAGGTGGGAGTTCGTAATTTTAGATGTGATTTCTTTAAAGAAAGTAAAGAAGAAGTCGAAAATATCTTAGATAAATTAATAAGTGTTAAAAATAGTAAAGTTAAAGATAATTAGTTTATACTTTAACTTTTTTTTGGTATAGTATTAATAGAATAATAGGGATGTGATTTAGGTGAAAGCACCAAAAGTCTTGGATAATTTAAAACCAGCTCATATTGAAAGTAGATATGGCGAGATAGCTAAAATTGTGGTCATGCCTGGTGATCCATTACGAGCTAAGTATATTGCCGAGAATTTTCTAACGGATATTGTTTTAGTAAATGATACCAGAAATATGCTTGCTTATACGGGATTTTATAAAGATACTAAAGTTACGGTCATGGGTTCAGGTATGGGTATGCCTAGTATGAGTATTTATTGTTTTGAATTATTCTATTTTTTCGGGGTGGAAAAAATTATTCGAGTTGGTACCTGTGGTGGTATAGTTGATACCCTTCAAGTACCGGACTTAATTTTGGCTGATTCTTCTTATACAGAAGGTAGTTTTGCTTATCTTTATAATGGTGATCCCACTCATTTAGCTTATCCTGATAAAAGCTTAAATGAAACCATAATTAAAACTGCTAAAGATTTAGATTTGCATTTAACTATCGGTACGGTAATGACTACAGAAAACTTTAGTTTTTATAGTGATATAGAAAGTTTAGAAAAAAGAATTCCTTCTAATTTAAAAGTAATCGCGGAAGAAATGGAATCATTTGCTTTATTTCATATTGCTAAATCACTTAATAAACAAGCTGCTTGTATCTTAACTGTTGTTGATTCGAAAGGTAGTAATATTTTCTTATCGCAAGATGCGAGAGAACGTTCTTTAAATGACTCTATTCGTTTAGCATTAGAATCCATAATAAAGTAAGCTTTAAAGTTTTATAATAAAGTAAGCTTTAAAGTTTTATAATAAAGTAAGCTTTAAAGTTTTACTTGAATCATGTAATTATTTTTGTTATAATCTAGTTGCTTTTTATTTAAGCATGTAATCCGCTGAAAAATCATATTTATGATTACAGAAGATATTATTTTAATTAGAAAGGAACTTTAAAGATGGCTAATTTAGTTGACAAAATTAATGAAAAGCACCTTAAACCCGATGTTCCTGAGTTTCGTGTTGGTGATACTGTAAGAGTAGACGTTTGGGTAACTGAAGGTAAAAAGGAAAGAATTCAAGCATTTGAAGGTATAGTAGTTGCTAAAAAAGGTTCTGGTGTATCAAAAACTTTTTCAGTTAGAAAAAAAAGTGGCAATGTTGGTGTAACTAGAGTATTTCCTGTAAATGCTCCAACTATCGATAAAATAACTGTTATTAAAAAAGGTCTTGTACGTCGAGCTAAACTTAACTTTATTGGTAAAATGCGTCGCGAATACAAAGTTAAAGAAAGAAATTAAGAGTTTATTTAAACTCTTTTTTTTGCTTAAAATTAAATAATTATTGTATAATATAATAGTGATGAAAGATGAATGAAAAAATAAAAAAAAATATTAAAGAATTATTACCATATATTTTAATTTTAATTTTTGTTATTATTATAAGAACTTTTGTTATTTCACCTATTAAAGTAAATGGTAGTTCAATGTATAAGACATTAGATGGTAGTGAATTTATGATCTTAAATAAATTAGCTAAAATAGAACGTTATGATATTGTTGTTGTAGATACAAGTGATGATGAAATAATTAAAAGAGTTTATGGTATGCCCGGAGAAAAGATAGCTATTGAAAAAGGTAAAATTTATATTAATGATAAATTAATTGAAGATAATTATGCTTATGGAAATACTAGTGATTATGAAAGTATTACTTTAAAAGATGATGAATATTTTGTTTTAGGAGACAATCGTTCAATTTCTCTTGATAGTAGAATAATTGGACCTGTTAAAGAAAAAAACATTAAAGGTACAACTAATTTTATAATTTATCCTTTTAGTAAATTTGGTAAATTAAAAAACAATTAATTGAAAAATAAATTAATTTATCTTATACTATAGATAACAATAGAAAGAGGATAATAATGAAATTAGAAAGATTTAAGAAAAATAAAAAATTAAGAAATATCCTCCTAACTCTAGGACTAATCAGTGTTCTGGGGGGGGGGTATTTTAATAATTAGAACATACGCCTTATATCAAGAAGACAAAGAATATAATGTAATTAAAGGAATAGTTCCAGATTTTGGCTATGATGTAAAACTAGCCATTAAAGTAGATGAAAAAGAAGTAGATAAAGTACCAGAAAGAGATTTATATAAAACTAATGTCATCTGTAATAATAAAGTAGTGGGTTCATGGGATTATAATGCCTGGAATTTAAGAATCGATAATTTAAAGAAAGATACAAAATGTACAATAGAATTTACAACTAATGGAATAACTGAAGCCCAATATAATGAATATATATCCGAGGGAGTAAGTTTAAGAAGAAATACTTATCGGGGAAAAGATATAACTGAATATTACAATAATAATAGTTTATATACCATGATATCAAGTGGTAGATTTGACGACATTTATGTCGGAGATTATTTTACAACTAATAAGCAAGATAGTAATGGAGAAAATCATACAATAACATGGTTAATCGCGGATTTAAATAATTATTTACATTCCGGATATACTGATTTAACAACTAATCATGCGACAATAATACCTTCCAAGCCTTTCTATAATGCTCAAATGAATACAAGTGATACCACCGGAGTAGTAGATACTAATTTAAAATTAACACCCCTTGGCCCTGAAACCGAAAAAGGTAGTATTGGGGCCTATGTGGGCAGCAATATGAAACAGAAAGTTTTACCTGATATTTTAAAAAACTATATTGAGCCAGTATTTGATAATCATATAATAGAATATACAAATTTATTAGCTGATCAAATGGATGAAAGCCGTTCTAATCAATTTGGAGTAAGTACGGAAAATTTAAGTGGAGCTTCATCCGGCTGGGCTTGGTATAATAGCAAAATAGATTTAATGAGTGAAGTAAACGTATATGGTTCAACAGTATGGAGTTCATCAGGGTATGATATCGGAATTGACAATCGTCAGTATGCGATATTTCAATTAAAACCTGAATTTATTAATAGTTATGGTACTACTAAATTTCATTATTGGTTAAAAGCAGTCGCCACCTCTACGGGTTTTGGTAATGCCAGTGATGTTGGTGATGTTTCCGCGAACAACGCTTCTCGCTCATATGGTGTCCGTCCCCGCTTTCTAATCGATTAATTTGTAAAATATAATGTCAAAGTATAAAAAATAATATATAAAAATAAAAATAAATGATAAAATAAAAATGTAAGTGTTACCAAGTAAGGTAACGCTCGCATGGAAATTTTGAGCGCTACGCCATATTTAAGCAAGTAAAATTAAGCAAGTATGGCTAGCGCTACCTTTTTATATTAATCGTAGTATAACTACAATTAACATAATTATTATAATAAAAAGGAAAATCTCTTTATTCATAACTTCTACCTCACTTCCTACCTTCCGAGGAAAAACCCCCTGAAAAATAAAAAATGATTGGAAGCGAGCGCTAGAACTTGATAACACGAGAGGTTATTATAAAGAGGTAAAAGGAAAAATCAAGGAAATCGATAAATATTGTCAAAACTTTCCTTGATTTTTTTTGCTTTTAAAAGTAATTGAAAATAAACATAAATTATTTTATACTATAGATAACAATAGAAAAGAGGATAACAATGAAATTAGAAA
>CANPZX010000022.1 GCA_947589195.1 uncultured Bacilli bacterium
AAATCTGTTATTTTCTTACGTAGTATAATAGCATTATGGAAAAATTCTAATTTCGAAACACTTCTTTTTCCTTTTACGACACTCAAGTTTTCTTCATCACCTTACTTTTTAATTTATTATGATATACCGCGTCCTAACCAATAGTTGATGAGGTGTGTTATACTAGAGTCCCACCCCATAAAGGGGTGGGATTGAGGATTACTTGATTAGGAAGCGGGGACGGACACCAAACGAGGCGGATGCATGGTGCGTGCCGGCACCGCCAAGGTAGTAGACATGAGCAAAGTTCGCAGAGGCGGCGACCGCTTTTAACCAGTAGTTAAAACGTTTGCTCCCATAACTATTAATAAACTCAGGCTTAAGCTTGAATATCGCATACTGACGATTATCGATACCGATATCATAACCACTAGATGACCAGACAGTTGAACCATACACATTTACTTCACTCATTAAATCTAGTTTACTTTCATACCAAGCCCATCCAGAGGAGGCTCCCCAATTTACTCCAAATTGGTCTGAACGGCTTCCATCAAATTGATCTGCTAATAAATTGGTATAGGTAATTATATTTTCACCAAATACTGGTTCTATATAATTTTTTAAAATATCATCTGGTAATGTTTCTTGCTTCATTTTACTTCCCACATAGGCAGCAAGATTACTTCTCTCTGTATTGTCTTTAGCTGTAAGTTTTTTATCTTTATATACATTTGCTGTAGTATCGCTATCATTCATTTGAGCATCTTTTAAAGGAATTGCTGGAATTATCGTCGCGTGGCACGTTTGTAAGTCAGTGTATCCGGAATGTAAGTAATTATTGATATCGGCTATCAACCACGTAACTGTATGACTATTATTTGTAGTTTTTATATAATCGCCAACATAGATATCATCAAAGGTGCAATCTTCTATTTGTTTATATAATTGTTGATTAGTATATAAATATGTTATATCTTTACCTCTATAAGTATTACGTCTAGCATTTACTCCTGCTTCTAAGTATTCTTTATATTCGGCATCACTTAATCCAGAAGTAAACGTTATATTACATTTTGTTCCTTCACTTGCATTATTTATTTTTAAATTCCAAGCATTATAATCCCATTCTCCGGTTGCTTCATTATTACATTTTATTTCTGTTTTATATAAGCCTCGAGCAGGAGCATCATTGGCTTTTGCACCATTAACCTGGATAGCAAGTTTTACATCATAGCCAAAATCAGGCACTATTCCTTTTATTACATTATATTCTTTCTCTTCCTGGTACAGGGCGTATGTCCTATAGACTAATAACCCCCCCCCTAGAGCAGTTATAGCGCCTAGAGTTAGGAGGGTATTTCTTAGTCTTTTATTTTTCTTAAATTTTTCTAACTTCATTTTTTCTTCCTCCTTATTGTTATCTATAGTATAGAATAATCTAGGGCTATTTTCAAGTAAAAAAATTTATAACTGGTTTAGAAAATTAAAAATAGCATTTATTAACTAAATAAACACTATTCCAATATAATATATATAAATTATTTAACGCTACTTTATTCTATTTAACGGTATTTCATTCTGTAAAAAATATAGATAAATGTAATTTTAAACATAAAACTGATACTTTAAGACAAGTTAAACCAATTTTTTTTAGGAACACTTTATATTCAAACAATAGAGGAAAAGTAGTATGAGTGATATATATAATAAATATTGTAAATTAAAAAAAGAAGATAAAGATACATTATATTTATTTCAATCAGGAAATTTTTATATTTTTATCGGAGATGATGCTAATAAGATTAATGAATATGTCGTACTTAAAAAAACTTTCTTTTGCAAAGAAGCAGAAAAATGTGGTTTTCCTTTAAATAGTTTAGACGATTATTTAAGAGTATTTAAAAATCACGGTTTAAAAATAAAAATAATTAATAAAGATGATACTAATAACAATATTATAGATATAATTAAAAAATTAGATTTAGATAATATTACTCCCCTTAAAGCTTTAAATATACTTTATGATATAAAAAAAAGATTATAAAAATAGTGAAAATATGCTAAAATAAGTGAAATTTTGGTGATTCTCATGGAAATAATAAAAATTAATAACTTAAATTCTTTATCTAAAAATAAATATATTGGTCAAGGTTATACAAGTCGTTGCTATTTAATGCCTGATGATTATGTATTAAAAATTTATAAAGATAATGAAGCAACAAAAAAATTGTTTTTAAGAAATAATATGCTCGAACATTTAACCAAAATAAATAATTTAAAAAATGATTCTTATGCTGTTCCTGAACGTATTTATCTAAAAGATGATAAAGTTTTAGCTTACGCTCACCCTTTTATTAAAGCTAAAACTTTAAAAAAATTAACACCTTATATTTTAATAAAAGATTTTTTAGAATCATTAAAAAAATTAGAAGAAGATACTATTTTAATTAGTGAAAAAGGGTTTACTTTAATTGATATTCATAATAAAAATATTTTATATGATAAAAAGTTTGCAATAATAGATTTAGATTCTGGTTATTTTTTTAAAAACTCTATAATTAATCAACAAATAAACCTTAATATGAGATATTTATTAGGAACTATTTCTGATTATCTTTTTAGCTTAAATTATCATCAAACCATCCATTTTTATAATCAAATATTAAATGATTTATATCATAAAAGTATTAGTATAAATTATCAATATTATCAAGAATTTATAAAAGTCTTATTAGAGCAAGGCCATCTTAATATTGATAATCAAATTAAAGATATCAGAAAACTTAATCTTACTATATTTAAAAAGGATAATTATTATTAGAATTATATATCTACTTTACTTACTACAATTCCCACGATTAACTTTAACAAATTAAGAAAACTTTCATTAATTATTTCTTCACTATATATCATTACTAAACCCAAACAATCAATTGAGGTAATAATAGGCATAATTAAATAATAACCTTTTTTTTCTATTTCGTTAAACTTAAAAACTTGAATTTCTTTATTTTTATAAACTTCTCTATTTTGAATTAAATTAATTAACTCACTACTTAAACTAAAGCCAACATCCACTTCACTTACATTACTAAAAATTACTTTATCACGATCACTTACAATTAATTTAAGATCATAAACATCGATGACTAATTTACAAATATTCTCAATTATTTCTTTAAAATCCTTCATCTTAGAATATTTCTTTAAAACAATTTGATTATCTTCAACAAATATTTCTAAATTTTCTCCATCTCTTATTCCTAAATTTCTTCTTATTTCTTTTGGTAAAACAATTCTTCCTAATTCATCAATTCTTCTAATAACACCCGTAGATTTCAAAGTTTACAACTCCATTCTACTTCTTATTATTAGCCAAATTAATTCTTTTATACTTCTATTTTTTTATTGATTTTCACCAGAAATTATCGTATAATGATAAAAAGCGGTGAAAATATGGTATATTTTAATAAAATAATAAAAAATAATTTTGGTAATTTAAAAAATAAAAATACTAAACTATCCCGCGAAGTAAAAAAAGGAAATTTAATTAGAATAATTAATGGCCTATATGAAACAAACCCGAATACTCCAGGATACCTACTAGCTACAAGTATATATGGACCATCTTATATTTCTTTTGAATATGCCCTTTCTTCGTATGGACTAATTCCGGAAAGAGTTGAAACTATTACTTGTGCTACTTTTTCTAAGAAAAAAAATAAAATTTTTCATACCCCATTTGGGACCTTTACTTACAAGGATATACCTAGTTTAGCATACCCTAAAGAAATAATTTTAAAAACTGAAAGTGATTATTCCTATCAAATAGCTACTCCGGAAAAAGCTATCTGTGATAAATTATACACCTTACATCCTCTAAAAAATTATGCTAATTTAGAACAGATGCTATTCCAAGATTTACGAATAGATGAAGAAAAATTTACCCAACTTAATCCTAAAATTATTGAACAGTTAAGTACCTTATACCATTCAAGTAATATTAATTTACTTGCCAATTATTTAAAAAGGAATGAGAAAAATGAATAATATAATTGAACAAATGTTAAAATCTTATGAAATAAAAAATACTAATGATGAAATAAACGCTCTAAAAGAAATAATCCAAGAAATAGTTTTATCCGGTTTATCTCGAGGCAAATTCTTTGAAAAAGCAGCTTTTTATGGTGGTAGTGCTTTACGTATTTTTTTCCATTTAGACCGCTTTTCTGAAGATTTAGATTTTGCCTTAATAAATCCAGATTCCAATTTTGATCTAAGTACTTATTTTACTTATATATCTAAAGAACTAGAAGCCTACGATCTAAACTTAGAAATTACTTCTAAACATAAAAAAAATGATACTAATATTAAATCAGCATTTATAAAAGGAAATACTCTTGAACATATCCTAAAATTTTTCCCCAATGATGAAAATTATGAATATACCCATTTATTAAAAGACATTAAAATAAAATTCGAAATTGATATAAATCCTCCTCAAGGAGCTACTTTTAAAGATGAATATAAACTATTGCCTAGTCCTCATTTAGTAAAAATATATGACCAAGAATCATTATTTGCTGGGAAAATCCATGCTATATTATGTCGCAATTGGCAAACTAGAACTAAAGGTCGTGATTTATATGATTATATATTCTTTTTAGCTAACAATACTAAAGTAAATTTAAAATTATTACACAATAAACTAATTGCTTCCCAATATATCGAAGCCAATAAAGCCTTTAATATCAATATTCTAAAAGAACTTTTAATTGAAAAATTTAAAATTATTGATTATCAAGAAGCTAAAGAAGATATTATCCCTTTTATTAAAGATACAAATTCTCTTGATATGTGGAATAGTAAATTTTTCATAACCATTACTTCAAAGCTTAAAGATATTTAAAATTATTAATATAATACTATCAAAAAATCTCTCAATTCAGCATAATCACTGGATTAGAGAGATTTTTTAATATTTAAACTATAATTAATCGTTATCTTCTAATATTAAATTAAATAAAGGTACTATATAATAAATAAAATGTTTACTTAAATTCTTAATCGGTAACGAAATAATAATTTTTTTATCTATATATTTTAAACTAAACTTAGGATTAATATTATAAGCCTCTAAAAATAACTTATCTCCTTTTATCTTGCTCGATAATTCTTCTGGTAAAGTTATATCAATCATTCTATCCGTTTGTTTTACACTAGTAATATTTAATTTTAAAGCTATTTTTTCAAATATTTCTTCATACATATATACTTCCATATCTGGAGTTATTTTACCAAATCTATCTTCCAAAATACCCTTTATTTTTTCTAAAGATTTCATATCTTCTATTTCATTTATTAGACCATGTATTTCAATTTTTAAATCCTCATCTTTAACATAATCATCACTAATATGGGTACTTACATTAACTAAAGATTTATTAGATTCATTTTCTTCATCGATTACTTCTTCACCCTTTAATCTTTTAATTTCTTCTTCAACCATCTTCATAAATAAAGAAATACCCACGGAATCCACAAATCCCGCTTGTTCACTTCCTAATATATCGCCAGCCCCTCTTAAAGACAAATCTCGCATCGCAATTCGATATCCACTACCAAGTTCCGTAAAATCTTTAATTGCTTGTAATCTTTTCACGGCAATATCATTTAACATCTTATGTTCATTATAAAGTAAATAAGCGTAAGCTATCTTATCACTTCTTCCAACTCTTCCTCTTATTTGATAAAGTTGAGCTAAACCAAAATGATCAGCATCATATATAATTAACGTATTAGCATTTGGGATATCAATACCTGTTTCAATAATTGTTGTACAAACTAAAATATCAAACTTATAATTAACAAAATCTGTCATAATATCATCAAGTTCCGTCTTAGTCATTCTCCCATGGGCATAATTAATTCTCGCTTCGGGAACTAATTTTTTAATCTTATCACAAAAATCTCTAATAGATTCTACTTTATTATATAAAACAAATATTTGACCTTTTCTTGCTAATTCTTTATAAATAGCATCTTTAACAATAAGTTCATTTTCACTTACGACATATGTTTGCACCGGATATCTATTAACTGGAGGAGTATCAATAATTGACAAATCTCTTAGGCCACTCATGGCCATTTTAAGCGTTCTAGGTATTGGTGTTGCTGAAAGAGTTAAAACATTAACATCATTTTTAAAAGACTTAATTTTTTCTTTATGAGTCACTCCAAATCGTTGTTCCTCATCGACAACTAACAATCCTAATCTTTGACATTTAACATCATCACTTAAAAGTCGATGCGTCCCAAATAAAATATCAATCTTACCATTTTCTAAATCATTTAAAATTTGTTTAACTTCTTTTAATGGAGTAAATCTATTAAGTAAAGCTATTTCAATGGGATAACTTGCAAATCTAATCTTAGCTGAATTATATTGTTGTTTTGATAATATTGTTGTTGGGCATAAATAAAGCACTTGTCTTTTATTTAAAACCGTTTTAAACATTGCTCGAAAAGCCACTTCTGTCTTCCCAAAACCAACATCACCACATAAAAGTCTATCCATTGGAATTGGACTTCTTAAATCTTCTTCGATACTTTCAATTGCTTTAAGTTGATCTTTAGTTGGTTCATAAGGAAACTCTAAAGCAAACATATCTTCTAACGCATCATCTTTATAAGCTTCACCCTTAGTATTACTTCTAATGGCATATAACTTCATTAATTCTTCCGAAATATCCTTAATTTTACTCCGTACTTGTCTTTTCTTTAACTCCCAAGAAGTACTATCCAACTTATTAATCTTCGGTTTATTCCCATCGGCATCCGCATACTTAAAAATTGAAGTAATCTTTTCTACCGGAATATAAACCTTATCACTACCATAATAATTAATCTGAATAAAATCTTTTAAAATCCCCATTTGATTAATGGTCACAACTCCATTATAAACCCCAATTCCATGAGCTCGATGCACTACATAATCTCCAAGTTTTAAATTATCTAAAGAACTAATCTTTTTCCCTATTTTTAAAGTATTTTTATATTTAATATTTTCTTCTTTAACATTCTCAATATCAAATTCACTAATAACCACTAAATTATCCCAGATAAAACCTTTATTAATTTTTTTATTAATAATATTAATTTCTTTTTCTAAAATAGAATCATCTTTTCTAATACTAGCTTCTGGAAATATTTCTTTAATTTCATTAATTTGATGTTTTTTCGATAAACAAAATATAACTGTTTTATTAAGTCTTAAAAAACTCTTTACTTTTTCCTCTAATAATTTAAAATCTCCATTAAAATTATCTAATTCCATGGTTTTAAAAACAAAAACATTCTTTTTATCTTCTAAATTATCTAAGCTATCTAGGTAAATTGCTTTTTTAACTTTAATTTGATCTAAATGATACATAAAAGTAGTTTCTTTAGGTAATTCATTTTGTTTTTTATATTCTAAAATATCTTCTTCTAATTTATCATAAGCAATTTTTATTTGTTTTTCATCATCAAAGAATATTAACGGATTATTTAAATAATCAACTAAAGAAGATTTTTCTAAACTTGGTATTTCTTGAAAAGGATTAATTGTAATCTCGGAAATTTTTTCTAACGATAATTGGGTATTTTCATCAAAATATCTTATTGAATCAATTTCATTACCAAAAAATTCAATTCTAATCGGATGTTCTTCTTCAATTAAAAAGACATCTAAAATGTATCCTCGCACGGCATAATTTCCTGTCGCGGTCACTAAAGTATCTTGCGTATAACCATAGTTTTCTAATTGTTCAACTATTTTTTCCCGGGAAATTTGGTCATTTATTCGCACTTTAAATTCGGTATTACTCATATTTACTGCAGATAAATATTTTAAATACCCCATTAAATTCGTAACGACTATATGTTTTTGACCATTCTTAATTTTTTTTAAAGTTTCTAATCTTTTAACTTTTAAATCTGGTGAAATAGCTAAAGCTACTGAGGCTAAAAAATCATCCATCGGAAAAATTAGTACTTCATCATTATATGTACTTAAAAGTGAATAAAAGCGATTACACTCATATAAAGAATTGGCAACAACCAAAATATTGTCAGCAGATGCTTTAAATTTTTTTAAAATATAAAAGCACTCTAACTCTTTAGTTAACCCACTTACTCTTATATTATCTTGCGTGGGAAATTTATTACTTAACCATTCCATACCTTCACCTAATTATATTTTGCCATTGTTTTATCAATTCCATTACTAACAAAGTATTCAATTATTTCATTAAAAATTGGAAAATTACTTTCTAATTTCTTTTTTTCCTCTTTTGAAAACTTCCCTAATACGTAATCGATGACTTCTTCATCACTTTTGGAAATGCCAACTTTAAGTCGGGAAAAATTCTCACTATTTAAAGCACTAATAATTGATTTAATTCCGTTATGTCCACCTGATGAACTATTTGTCTTTAATTTATATTTCCCTAAAGGAATATCTAAATCATCATGAATAATTAATATATCTTCTAAAGCAATATCATAATAATCGACTACTTTTTGAACTGCGATACCTGAAGCATTCATAAATGTTGTCGGTTTTAAAAACAAAACTTTTTCTTCATTAATTGTTAACGTAGTTATTAAACCATTAAATTGTTCTTTCCAAGTTTCTTCTTTAACATAATTATCAACGACCATAAACCCAACGTTATGTCGAGTATTTATATATTCTTTGCCAATATTTCCTAAACCAACTATTAATTTCATCGTATCACTCCCTAAATATATTTTTATAACTTTTATTATTTTGAATCAACAAAGGCGGTTTTACTTTCACAGCATTATTACCATTTTTAACAAACTTAAAAAGAACAACTGTAGCCTCTTTATTTTCATTAGTATAAACAAACTGTATTTTTTTAACCCTAAATTTAAAATTTTCGGCTTCTGTCAAAATTTCTTGTAAACGATCTGGCAAATGTACTAAATAAAAGACACCTCGATCTTTAAGGTTTTCCCAGGCAACTCTAAAGCAATCATGTAAATCTAAATAAATTTCATGTCTAGCAATCGCTTTACAACTCATATCGTTTATAATTGACGAATTTTGATACTTAAAATAAGGCGGATTTGCCAAGACAATGTCAAAATTATTTCCCGGGAAATAATTTTTCCAACTTTTTGCATCACCATTAATAACGTTTATTTGTTCTTTTAAATTATTAATGTCGATACTTTCTAAAGCTAATTTATATATTTCTTTTTGAATTTCCATTCCGACAATTGGATTTTTATACTTTGTTGCAAGTATTAAAGGAATCGCCGCATTACCTGTACAAATATCTAAAACCTTTTGATTTTTTTCTAATTTATCCACAAATTCAGCCAACAATATTGAATCTAACGAAAACTTAAAAGCTTTGCTATCTTGAACTATTTTTAATCCATAATCATATAAATCATTAATTACTTTCATCATTATAATCCAATTCTATAAAATCATTATCGTGAGCTACTTTTACTTTTCTTCTTAAAACATCAACTGCAACTACTTCTCCTTTAGTACCATCTTTGGTAATTGTTTCCCCGATACTTGGTAATCCTTTTTGGGCTTCTATATATACATCATCTTCATAATTTAAACAACATAACAGTCTGCCACAATTTCCATTTATTTTCGCAGGATTTAAAGCTAAATTTTGATTTTTAGCCATATTTATCGAAACCGATTCCAAATTTTTTAAAAATTGTTTACAACATAGTTCTTTTCCACACGTTCCTATCCCTCCCACAAGGGCAGCTTTATCTCTAGCTCCAATTTGTCTTAATTCAATTCTTGTTTTATAAATATTAGCTAATTTTCTTGCTAGTTCCCTAAAATCAATTCTTTCTAAAGCTGTAAAATTATACAATAATTGTTTCTTATCAAAAGTAAAGGTTGCCGATAAAAAATTCATTTCCAATCCTAATTCCTTACTTATTCTCTTAGCATCCTTTAAAGCTTCCTCAGCCTCTTTTAAATTCTTCATATATTGTAAATAATCTTCTTTAGTTGTCAGTCTTATAATGCTTTTTAATTCATCCTTAAAATTATTTAATTTTTCCTCTGGTACTTCTAAAACAACTTTACCATATTGCAAACCTTTTTCGGTCTCCACAATTACACAAACATTATTATGAATAACTAAATCATTACCTTTAAAGTAATAGACTTTACCATTATCATTAAAAACTACCCCATAAACTTTCATGATATTTCACCCAATTCTATCACAAAATAATCTAACAACAAGTTCAAGTTAGCATTATAATTTAATTTATCTAAAATATCAACTATGACTTTTATTCTTTTATAGATATTATTCTTTGGATAATTATTAAATATATCTAACTTATCAACACTTAATTTTTGTTCTAAACTTTGATTATATATTTCTAAAATTATTTTAAATAAGATTAAGTAGTCATTTCTTTCTAATTTTTTATCTAAAATTATTTTATTATTTAAAATAGATTTCTTTTTTTCTTTTTCTAAAGTATTTAGGTATATTATAGCCAGTTCATATAAATCTGGATAATTGTCTTCATAATATTTTAAATTATTTTCATTATTTTCCTGATATGTTGCCCTGATTATTTCACATCTACTTTTGACAGTATTTATAACATTTTCGCGATTATTGGTAATAAAAAAACCCAAAATGTTATCTTCTGGCTCTTCAATAAACTTAAGCATCGCATTAGCACTTGAAGCATTTAAAAGTTCACTATCATTTATAACATAAATATTATATTTGGAAATAAAAGGTATTCCTTGCATCTCTTTTTTTAAGTTTTCGATTTGTTCTTTTTTTATAGCTTGTCCATCAGGATTAACCACATGTAAACTAGGCAAAATTAAATTAGTCGTTAAATGGCATAAATTACAATTAGTACACTTTTCTAAAAATTCTTCTGGACAATTTAAATTTTTAATTAATTCCACCACGTCAAGAAAAGCCTGCTTTTTATTATCTGTTTCAATCAAAAAAGCATGCGCCAAATGGTTATGATGATAATTATCAACTAATTTTTGAATCTTACTACTTATAATCATTTTTCTTCACCTAATTACTTTACTATAAAAAACATTACTATTAATGATAATAATCCAGGAATTCCCAAAAAAGAAACGGTACCTAACGTAAATATATTAATTGGTATTAATATATTTAAGGAATTTACAAACAAATTCAAACTATATAAAAGTATAAATGATACTACTATTTTCTTTATTACCATAAACACTTTTTTAATCACTAATGCATCACCTAATAATAAGTATGAATAACATTTTTAGTTTATGAAATTTTTTTCCTATCATCTAAAGCTTTATCTAACGTCATTCCATCGATATAATCGATATCAGCTCCCATTGGAATACCATAAGAAAGTCTGGAAATTACAACATCTTTATCTTCTAACATTTTTTTTATGAAAAGCGTTGTTGTTTCCCCTTCTACTCCTGATTTCAAAGCTAAGATAATTTCGGGATGTTCTAATTTATTAACCCGTTCTATTAAACTTTCTAAATTAATATCATCATATGAAATTCCTTCTGTCGGAGAAATAAGACCATTTAAAACATGATATGTCCCATGATAATTTCCTACTTTTTCAAAAGTAAAAACACTTTTATAATCTTCAAGGACACATATTATATTTTTATCTCTTTCTTCATCATTACAAATATCACAAATTTCCTCTTTATTATCGGTAATATGACCACATATCTTACAAGGTTTTAAACTAGATTTGGCATCTACTAGCGATGTAGCGAAATCATTTACTTGTTCTTCATTTAAATTTAAAATAGCTAAAGCATATCTTTCCGCACTTTTTTCCCCAATCCCGGAAATTTTTTTTAAATATTCCACTACACTTTCTAATTTTTTTGGATACCCCATTAGAATAACCCACTTAAACCTGAACCATAAGCACCTAGCTTATTTTCAATTTCTTTATCGACCTTTTTAATGGCCTCTTTACTAGCTAAAACAATCATATCTTCTAAAACTTCGACATCTGACTCATCAATATTACCTTTAATTTTAATTGATACCATCTCTTTTTTTCCGTTAAAAACTACTTTAACTAATTCATTTTCACTTTCAAAAGACATCTTATCAATTTCATCTTTTTTCTTTTGAATATCCCTTTGCATTCTTTGTGCTTGAGCCATTAAATTTTGCATATTCATAACACATTTCTCCTCTATCTAATCTCTATTTTATCTTTATCAAATATATTAAATATTTCGTTTATTTCGCTTTCTGAACCAGTGCTTTCATCTATTTTAGGATTATCATCTTGCCAAACTGGTTCCTCAAGTATTTGATAAACATAATTATTCTTTAACTTTATAATATAATCATTTTTAATATTTGTCCACTCCTCAACTGAAAGAGCTAAAAATTTATAATTATTTTTTAACAGTAAATTAAATTCATTTTCGATTCTTTTTAAATTATTATTAAAAAGTTCCCCAATACTTACTTGTGGCAAAGTAAAAATTCCGATTTTTTCTGATGCTACGACTGGTGAAGCATCAATTACTAAATATTTAATATCATTTTTTAAATTAACATTATCAACAAATTTTTCCCAGTCTTCCTTTAATTTATTTAAGTAATTTTTATTAGCTTCAGCCAAGCAATTATTAATTCGTACCTTTTTTAAAGTTTCCAAATATTCTTTTTTCTTTAAATCTAATTCTTCATCAATCTTTTTTTCTTCGTCATTTACTTTTTCAGGTTTCTGATTTTTATTATTTTCTTTAATTTCAACAGTTTTTTCCAACTTAGTTTCTATTTTTTCTTCTTTTTTAGGATTGTCTTCCTTTTTATTTAAATTTTTCGTTATCTCTCCTGAATTCATATGTGTTGACAAAACCATCATTACCAAGATAAAAGGATCAATATTAATATTAATTTTATTCAAAACATCATTTAATTCAAAAATAGTATCTTTAATTTGTTGAAAAGTATCATATTCATTTTCTCTTTTATATTCTAAAGCCTTTTTATATAAACAATCAATAAGTTTTTTAATAAATATTTTATAATCAAAAGAACCTTGCTTTAAAGTATTAAATAATTCTTCTAATTTATCAAAATTAGCTTCTAAAAAGGCATTAATTACAGCCTCTATTTGCAAATAGGATACAGAACCATAATTTTCAATTACACTTTCTCCTGTTATTGAATCCGAGCTAGTATAAAGTTGGTTTAAAATGCTTAAAGCATCCCTTAACCCACCTTCAGAAAGATAAGCAATTTCTTTTATAGCCTCATCTGTAATGGTAATATTTTCTTTATCTGAAACATATTTTAAATGTTCTTCTATTTCTTCGAAAGAAAGTTTTTTAAAATCATATCTTTGACACCGCGAAAGTATTGTTATCGGTACACTTTCCACATTAGTTGTAGCTAGAATAAAAACCACATGACTTGGCGGTTCCTCTAAAGTTAGCAAAAGCGCATTAAAAGCACTTTGGGAAAGCATATGTACTTCATCAATTATATAAACTTTATACTTACTAAAAGATGGTGAAATTTTAACATTGTTGATAATTTCTCGAATTTCATCTACTCCATTATTCGAAGCTGCATCGATTTCAATAATATCAGCATTATTATTTATATTCAAACAACTATTACATGTTCCACATGGCACCCCATTTTCTGGATGTTCACAATTAATAGTTTTAGCAAAAATCTTAGCTGTACTTGTTTTTCCTGTTCCTCTAGGACCAGTAAATAAATAAGCATGCGAAATTTTATTTTTAATAATCGCATTTTTGAGCATGCGAATAGTAAACTTTTGACCTACTATTTCATCAAAAGTTTTAGGGCGATATTTTCTATAAAGAACCTTAAAATCTGTATCCATAAATAACCACCTTACTTATTATATAACAAAATTGTCCTTAAATTCAAAAAAATAATGATTAAAAAACCATTATTTTCGCTTATTTTTAAAGAAATTTTTTAATAATTGTTGATAACTTTTACTAAAATCATCAAAAGTCAATAAATTTAAATCAGTTCCCTTATATTCATGCTTAAAATCTGGCTTATCTAAGAAATAAAAAACTGATCTAATCCTTGCCTGTTTAATAACTTTCCAACACATTGAGCATGGTTTCAGTGAAACATACAAATCACAATCACTTAAATTCCAATTATTAAGTTTTTTCGCGGCCTTTTTAATGCAAAGAATTTCAGCATGAGCCATAATATCTTGTTTTGTTTCTCGCAAATTATGAGTCTTTGCCAAAATTTTATTATCTTTGACTATAATTGCTGAAACTGGAACTTCATTTTTTTTATACGCTATTTGCAACTGCTTATTTAATTCTTTTAAAATAATATCTATATTCAATCAAATTCACCTACAAAAAAAGTGCACACAAATAGAGATTGACGTGGCTGCTGTTTTCCAACTCTGACCAGATTACAATATATCTGTTGCACAACATCATTTTATCAGCAAATTATCAGAAATTCAATATGTTTCACGTGGAACATTAATTATTTTACATAAAATTTATATTTTTAAAGTTTAAAAATCAAATAATTAGCGTTTTTTTCTTCATTTTGCCTATTTTTGAGTAAAATTATTTCCCGGGAAATAATTTTTTGCATTTTATTTAACTTTAAATTAAGTTTCACGTGGAACACATTATTTTGTTTTTTTAATAAATTATTTTATTTTAAATTATTATTTATCAAAAAAATATTTAATTTAATATTTAAATATTCTAATTATTCACAACGTTTCACGTGAAACATCGACCATTAATATTTCTTACTAAATAATTAAGCAAAAATATATAATTAAATTCAAAAAATTCTTTTTTAATCTTTATCCACAATTATTTCCCGGGAAATAATCTTAAGTATTTTAAAGAAATTTTAAGAAACTTTAAACTAAATTTTTTTACCATTAAAGGCCTATTAATTGAATTATTCACAATGTTCCACGTGAAACATACACAGATTTAGATTGAATCAAATATATTTTTATTAAAAAATAGCTTATTTCAAATTATTTTTTATTATTTATGCACAAATTATTTCCCGGGAAATAATTTTATCTGATTTATTTAATTATTTTATATAAAAAGTATAATAACTTATACACATGTTTCACGTGAAACATAAAAATCATAATTGATATTATATTTTTTTAACAAAAAAAAATAGCCTTATAAAATAAATCGTAATTTTAATTTGCATATTATTATTTTCCATTAAATATCTTCTTTTTTTACTCAGCCTTTATTATTTTCATTCCAAAAAATATTTCCCGGGAAATATTTTTAACTTATTTCTAAGTAAATATCAATTGTTATGCACATGTTTCACGTGAAACATTACAACAATTGTATCTTTGATTAAAATTAAATAATATCTATATTTATTATGTAAATGTAAAATATTTAAATTAATTTATCAACAATATTTCATATTAAGTTATAGCTTAATATTTTAGACAATTATATTAATAATAAAACAAAATTCAATAAAATTATTTCCCGGGAAATAATTATCAACATTTTTTTATGTTTCACGTGGAACATATAATCAAATATAAAAAAGAATGTTTCACGTGAAACATTCAATTTAATTATTTTCTACCTCATTAGACGAACTATCATCTGGAGATACAACATTATCTTCATTTACTGAATCAACCAAACTAATAGTTGAAACAGTTTGATTATCTTTCAAATTAATTAGCCTTACGCCTTGCGTAGCTCTACCTAAAACGTTAATTTGATTAAGTGGAACTCTAATAATCATTCCTGTATCGGTTACAACAACCAGATCACTATCAGCCCTAGATAAACTAAATGTAGCCATATCGCCATTCTTTTCTGTCACATTTAAAGCTTTAACACCTTTACTACCACGCTTAGTTTGTCGATAATCACAAACGTTTGTTTGCTTGCCATAACCTTTCTTCGTTACAATAATTAAGGCATCATCATCAGTAGCAATCTCTGCCCCAATACAACTTCCTTCACCTAAATTAATCCCTCGGACACCACTAGCTGTTCTACCCATAACTCTAATTTCTGATTCATCAAATTTAACCATTCTACCATTGCTAGAGCCCAGTAAAACAACATCAGAACCACTAGTCTTTCTTACCGAAATTAACTCATCATTAGGCTTTAAACTAATTGAAATCTTACCATTAGTCCTAATACTATCAAATTCATTAATACTAGTTCTCTTAACAAGACCACTCTTCGTTGCAAATAGTAAATATTTAACATTTTCATCTGCTTTAACACTTAAAATGGAATTAATCTTCTCATCTTTTTCAATTTGTAATAAGTTAATAATTGGTAAACCTTTAGATTGTCTACTAAATTCTGGGATTTCATATCCCTTTAAGCGATATACTTTACCTTTATTAGTAAAGAATAAAACATAATCATGAGTGCATAACGATACAATATGCTCAACAAAATCCTCTTCATTAGTATTCATTCCTTTAACACCAACACCGCCACGATTTTGTAATTTAAACGTATCGGCTGTCGTTCTCTTAATATAACCATTGTGTGTAAGTGCTATCATAATATCTTCTTGAGGAATTAAAGATTCATCTTCAATAAATTCAATGGCAGTCATATCAATATTAGTTCTTCTTTCATCAGCATATTTATTCTTAATTTCCAAAAGTTCTTCGCGAATAATTGCTAAAACTTTTTCCTCACTGGCCAAAATACTACGATATTCTTCAATAAGTTTCAATAACTCAGCTAACTCAGATTCAATCTTATCTCTTTCCAAGCCTGTTAAACGACGTAGACGCATATCGAGAATTGCTGTTGCTTGAATATCGTCTAAGCCAAACCTACTCATTAATTGATCCTTAGCAATTTGGTCATTTTCAGCATTTCTAATAATCTTAATAACTTCGTCTAAATTATCTAAAGCAATCTTTAAGCCTTCTAAAATATGTACTCTTTCTTCGGCTTTAGCTAAATCATATTGTGTTCTGCGAATAATAATTTCTTTTTGATAATCAATATACTTTGCAATAATATCTTTAAGTCCTAATATCTTCGGAGCCCCTTGATCAATCATCAGTAAATTAATACCATAAGTTGTTTGCAATTGCGTATACTTATACAAATTATTTAAAATAACATTGGCATTGGCATCTCTTTTTAAATAAATAACTACCCTTACTGGATTTTCCAAGTTAGATTCCTCGTGTAATTCACTAATTCCATCAATTATTTTATCTCTTACTAACTCGCCAATTCGACTTTGAAATTCAGCTTTATTGACTTGATAAGGAAGTTCTGTTACGACAATTCTTGTTTTACCATTATTATCTTCAATATCGGCTTTACCTCTAATTGTAATCGTTCCTCGACCAGTTTCATAAGCCTTTTTAATGCCACTATTACCTAAAATAGTTGCTCCAGTTGGAAAATCTGGCCCTTTAATATATTGCATTAACCCATCAGTATCAATCTCGTGATTATCAATATAAGCCACACATCCATCAATTACTTCTCCTAAATTATGAGGAGGAATATTAGTTGCCATACCAACTGCAATTCCCATTGTTCCATTAACTAAAATATTAGGAAACCTACTTGGTAAAATAACTGGTTCTTTCTCAAGTTCATCAAAATTTGGCACAAAATCAACAGTATTCTTATTTAAATCCCGCACCATTTCTAGTGATAACTTTGATAAACGAGCTTCAGTATAACGCATCGCGGCGGCCCCATCACCATCCATATTACCAAAATTACCATGACCATCAATTAGCATATAACGATAACTAAATGGTTGAGCCATTCTTACCATTGCTTCATAAATTGAAGAATCACCATGAGGATGGTATTTACCCATAACATCTCCAACTATTCTGGCACTTTTAAAATGTTGTTTATCAGGAGTATAACCTGATTCATACATTGAATACAAAATTCGCCGATGAACTGGCTTTAAACCATCTCTTAAATCAGGTAAAGCCCGGGATACAATTACACTCATCGCATAACGGCCAAAAGATTGTTGAACTTCTTCTACAATATTATTTTCTACTATCTTATCCATACCTTACACCTCCTAAACATCCAAATCTTCAAATTCACTACCATGTTCTTCAATATATTTCTTTCGTGGAGTAACATCTTCTCCCATCAAATCCGTAAATATTTGGTCAGCCATCATCGCATCTTCCACCGTAATTCTTCTTAAAACTCGATTTTCAATATGCATTGTTGTATCTCTTAAATCTTCAGCATCCATTTCTCCTAAACCTTTAAAACGATTAACTGTCGGTTTGGCACTAGCTGGTAAGGTGGCCCGATATTCTGCTAACTCTTCTTCATTTTGCACGTATTTAATATTTTTTCCATACGTTACTCTAAAAAGTGGGGGTTGGGCTGCATAAACATACCCACCTTCAATAATCGGTCTAAAAAAGCGGTAAAAAAGCGTTAAAAGAAGTATTCTAATATGATCGCCATCAACATCGGCATCGGTCATAATTATGATTTTATGATATCTTAATTTTTCAATATCAAACTCATCTCCAATACCAGTTCCAAAAGCCGTAATCATCGTTCTAATTTCTTCATTACTTAAAGCTCTATCAAGTCTCGCTTTCTCTACATTAAGAATTTTACCTCTTAATGGAAGAATCGCTTGGGTAGCCGGAATTCTGGCACTTTTCGCGGAACCACCGGCACTATCTCCTTCGACAATAAATATTTCCGAAATACTAGCATCTTTACTTGTACAATCTGCTAACTTTCCTAAGGTATTAATTGTATCTAAAGCTGATTTTCTTCTAGTTAATTCTCTCGCTTTCTTAGCTGCTAATCTTGCTCTTGCCGCAGTCGTAGCTTTATCAATAATTATTTTTGCTTCCTCTGGATTTTCCATTAAAAATCTTTCAAAACCTTCGCTAAAGACATCATCAGCTATCTTTCTTACCTCAGCATTACCAAGTTTAGTTTTAGTTTGCCCTTCAAATTGCGGATTAGGATGCTTACAAGAAATAATCATCGTTAGCCCTTCCCTTACATCTTCACCCGTTAAAGGCTCATCATTATCTTTTAAAATTTTGGCATTCTTCGCATAGTTATTAATAATTCTAGTTAAAGCTCTTTTAACTCCATCTTCATGTGTTCCACCTTCATAAGTATTTATATTATTAGTAAATGAATAAACATTAGGATTATAGGTATCATTATATTGCATTGCGACTTCTAATTGAATGCCATCTTCTTCTCCTTCAAAATATATTACATCTTTATGAAGTGGAGTTTTATTTTTATTAAGCATACTTACATACTCAATAATTCCTCCATTATATAAAAATTCTTGCTTTTTTTCTTCTTCTCGTTCATCAATTAAAACTATTCTTATGCCTTTATTTAAGAATGCCAATTCTTGTAATCTTTTAGCTAAAGTATCATAGTTATAAATAGTTGTCTCTGTAAATATATCTGGATCAGCTTTAAACGAAACCGTTGTTCCCGTTCGATTTTCTTCACAAGTCCCAATTTCTTTTAAAGGTTCAACTGGATGTCCCCCATTTTGAAATTTTTGATAATATATTTTTCCATCCCGATAAACTGTAACTTCAAGCCAAGTAGACAAAGCATTAACAACACTAGCTCCAACACCATGTAAACCGCCACTTACCTTGTAGCCACCGCCACCAAATTTGCCACCAGCATGTAGTACTGTAAATATTGTTTCAATTGTTGACAATCCGGTTTTTTGATTAATTCCGGTAGGCATTCCTCTTCCATCATCTTTAACTGTAATTATATTTCCTTTTCCTACAACTACTTCAATATCATCACAATATCCCGCTAAAGCTTCATCTATTGCATTATCGACTATTTCCCAAACTAAATGATGTAATCCTTTTTCACTTGTTGTTCCAATATACATACCTGGTCTTTTACGTACTGCTTCTAAACCCTCTAATACCTGAATATCACTATCATCATAATGTTTTCTTTCTTCTTCCATCTTTTATTCCTCCTTTAATACTCCATTTATTACTTGAATTTTTTTATAATCTTCTTTTTTTAATAAGTTTTTAACTTTATCAATTTCTGTAGTCGTAATAAATGTTTGCACATCACTCTCAATTAAGTTTAAAATATTTTGAATCTTTTCCGTATCTAATTCACTTAATAAATCATCTAAAATTAGTATGGGATTTTCCCCTTTTATTTTTTTTAAAATGGTAAGTTCACTAAATTTCCAAGCAATCACGGCATTTTTCTGTTGACCTTCAGAACCATAGTCTTTTATTTCACTATCATCTAAATAAAACAAAATATCATCATGATGAACACCTAAATTAGTTTTACCAAAAGCCAAATCTTTTTTTAAACTATTTTTATACATTAATTTTAAATCATCTTTAGATTTATTTAGGTAATCACTTACATATACGATTTTTAAGTACCCTTTTTCGGCAATTCTTTCATAAATAGTTGAAATATACTTATTAACATCTTCTAAATATTGTTCTCTAATTTTATAAATGTTTAAACCTACATCTACCATTTTTTCGGTAATAATATCTAAATATTTACCAATACTATTTCCATTTGTATACATCTGTTTTAAATAAGCATTCCGCATTTTTATTAATTTATTATAATCATTTAAATATTTTAAATATAATAAATTATGCTGTGATATCGCAATATTTAAGTATTTTCTTCTTATACTAGGTGTATCTTTAACCATTTTTAAATCAGTTGGATTAAATAAAACAATATTAATTTTCGAGATATAATCTGATATTTTTGTTATCTTGGCTTCATCAATTTTAACTTTTTTGCCATCAGGAGTAATAATAACTTTATATTTATTTTGATATTGATTATTCAAAACCCCTGAAATTTTCGTTAAATTAGTATTGCTGCGAATCAAAGTCCGATCACTTACCTGCCGAAAAGATCTCGTTAATGCTAATACATAAATTGCTTCTACTAAATTTGTTTTTCCACTACCATTTTTACCATATATTACATTTAAATGTTTATCAAAAGTAATACTAGCTTTTTCATAATTTCGAAAATTTAGTAAATTTAAACTTTGTATTTGCATAATTTGCCTCTTTTACGTCATATAAATAAAAATAATAGGTATTTATGTACTCCTATACCTATTAATAATTATATCATATTTAACCTATTTTTGTATATTTTTTTCAAGTTTTCCAGCAAAAAAGAATAAATTTGTTAAAATTTTTTTCGCAAAGAATTTTGATATAATTGATACATAATAAGGTGATAAT
>CANPZX010000023.1 GCA_947589195.1 uncultured Bacilli bacterium
AATTAAATAAAAAGATTATCCCAATCCTAGGTACAATCGTTATTCTGGGGGGGGGGTATTTTAGTAAGTAGAATATACAATTATACAGAAGGAAAATACCAAAGTTTTGAAAATTATAAATTAGCTATTGTAGTAGATGGTAAAGTAGAAGATGAAATTCCAGCCCGAGGTTTATATAAAACCAAAGTGAAATGTAGTAGTGGTACAACCGGATCATGGGATTATAATGAATGGAATTTAAAATTAAATAATATAACGGAAGAAACTAAATGTAACTTAGAGTTTACTTCTAATTTAAGTGAATCTGAATATGCTGATTATTTAGAAGCAGGGGTAAATAAACGAAGAAATACTTATCGTGGTAGAAATATAACTAATTTATATGATAGTGGCGAATTATTTAAGCAAATACAAGATTGTAGTTTTAAAGATATTTATGTAGGCGATTATATCAAATCAACCAAAGATGGAAAAGAAATAATCTGGTTAATCGCGGATATCAATAATTATTTATATTCAGGTTATACCCCCTTTGACAACTTGTCATGCCACAATAATACCTGCTGAACCATTAACATATGACAAAATGAATGATAGTGATACAACTGGAAAAGTTTATGATAAAACATTGAATGCCAAAGATGGTTCAACTAGGGAAAATATTGCTTCATATGTTGGAAGTAAGATGAAGCAAGAAACTTTAAAAACAATTTTAGATGATTATATAACCCCCATTTTTGGCAATAATGTAATTACCTATACCAATCTACTTGCAGACCAATATGATGAAAAACGTTCCAATCAAGAAGGAACAATTAATGGTGGAGCATCATCTGGCTGGGCTTGGTATGAAAGTAAGTTAGACTTGATGAGTGAAGTAAATGTTTATGGAAGTACAGTCTGGTCATCAAGCGGATACGATATAGGAATAGATAACCGACAATATGCGATATTCGAGCTTAAACCAGAATTTATCAATAGTTATGGAACGTCAAGGTTTAGCTATTGGTTAAAAGCTGTTGCTTTTTCAAAAGATTTTGTTTTTGTTGGTAGTCTTGGTAATGCTACTACAACTGGATCATCCAACTCGTTTGGTGTCCGTCCCCGTTTTCTAATTAACTAAAATAAAAAAATAAACCTAATATTTTATTTCTTAATAACAGAAATAATATAGGCTTATTTTTTTTATCTGTTGTAGTATTCAACAATAAGACTTTCATTAATTTCAGAATTTAATTCACTTCTATCAGGAAGTCTTTTATAAGTACCACTTAATTTTTTAGCGTCAAATTCAACAAATTGAGGTCTATTTAAAGTAGCTTCAACAGCTTCTTTAATAGCAGGATGTTCTAAGGAATTTTCTTTAACACTTATAACATCGCCAACTTTACAAGTATAAGATGGAATGTTAACTTTCTTACCATTAACTAAAATATGTCCATGGTTAACAATTTGTCTTGCAGCCCGTCTAGTTTTAGCTAAACCTAAACGATAAACTAAATTATCTAAACGACTTTCAAGTAATCTTAAGAAGTTTTCTCCAGTAATACCTTTTTCTCTTGCAGCTTTTTCATAAACTTTTCTAAATTGTTTTTCCGTTAAACCATACATTAAACGGACTTTTTGTTTTTCTTGTAATTGGGTACCATATTCACTTAATTTTTTATGCTTATCAGCACCATGCATACCTGGAGCATAAGGACGACGAGCAAGTTCCCGACCATTCTCTAAAAGTGAAAAATTTAAATGTCTAGCTTTTTTATAAGCTGGACCAGTGTATCTAGCCATATTAATCTCCTTTCTTTTATATTTCAATAAGTTAAAATGTTTTTCGTATAACTAGGGAGTTTATTTTAATCATTTCTCAAAGGCAGTTGATACTTTGAAACCTTATAAACACGTTAATTATCCTAAAAAAACGCTGCCAACTCATTGCAATTAATAATTATACACTATATTTTTATTATGTCAAACCATAATTTAGAAGCCATTTTATTTTAAAAATCTCCATAAATTGAAGTATAATAGAATTGGTGATGTGTAAGGGTGAATAAAATAGTTAAAGAAATCTTAGAAAAAGTAGAAAGTCTTGGGTATAAAGCTTATATTGTCGGGGGTTATACTAGAGATTTCTTATTAAAAAAAGAAAGTAATGATTATGATATCTGTACTAGTGCCCCGATTAAAGAAGTATTTAAAATAATTCCTGGTAAAATTAATTTAGATAGTTCTTTAAATATTAAAATAAATGAAATAAATATTGATATAACTACTTTTAGATTAGAAAGTGATTATGAAAATAGAAAGCCCCATATAACTTATACTAATGATTTAATATTAGATTTACAAAGAAGAGATTTTACAATTAATGCTATCTGTATGAATAAAGATGGTTATATCTTAGATGAATTAAAGGGAATAAATGATTTACAAAATAAAATTATTCGCGTTATTGGTAATACAGATAAAAAAATTAAAGAAGATCCCTTAAGAATTTTAAGAGCCATTCGTTTTTCGACAGTCTTAGATTTTACTTTAGATTCTGATTTAGAAAAAGCTATATCTAAATATAATTATCTAGTAAATAATTTAAGTACTTATCGAATCAAAGAAGAATTAGATAAAATACTTATTAGTCCTTATTATCAAAAAGGTTTAAATTATTTAGAAAAATATAACTTATTACCATATCTTGGGATAAAATATAACCAAATTAATTATACTAATGACTTATGTGGAATGTGGTCTCAAATAGAAACTACTAAAAATTTTCCATTTACAAAAACAGAAAAAAATAATATATTAAAAATCAATGAAATTGTAAAATATCATCAAATAGATAACTATATTCTTTATAAATATGGTCTATATTTAACCCTTGTCGCGGCCGATATTTTAAATATATCTCGTGATCAGGTAAAAGAAATATATAAAAAATTACCTTTATATAATCAAAAAGATTTAGCAATTTCATTTTTAGAAATAAAAGATTTATTAAATGTTGAACCGATAAAAGTAAGACAAGTAGAAGATTTAATAATTCAAGAAATACTAAATAATAATATAACTAATGATTATGTTAGTATAAAGAGGTTTATCTTAGAAAATAAGGTGAAAATTAATGAATAAAGATTTATTAAAAATAAAAAACTATATTTTTCCGGAATATTTAATTCCTATATTAATAAAATATAAATTAAATATTAATGAAATGTTATTACTTTTAGTTTTTTTAAATGGTGAAAAAGAGTTAGATCTTAATCGTTTAACTAAAATAACTAAATTAAGTGAACAAGATATTATGTATTCTTTTAATAATTTAGTTCACAATAATTTAATTAAGTTAGAAACAACAAAAGATCATAATGGAAAAAGTGAAGAATTAATTAATTTGGATTATTTATATGATGAAGTATTATATAGTAGGCAAAAAGAAGAAAAGAATAAAGAAGAAGCTAATATTTTTAGTGTTTTTGAAATGGAATTTGGGCGGACTATTTCGCCGATGGAATATGAAATTATTAAAGCTTGGATTGAAAAAGATTTTAGTGAAGAATTAGTTTTAGGAGCTTTAAAAGAAGCTGTTTATAATGGTATTAATAGTATTAGATATATTGATCGTATTTTACATGAATGGAAAAGAAAAGGTTATAAAACAATGGAAGATGTAAGTAATCATAATAGTAAAAATAAAGAAATTACAACTGAACAAGATTTATTTGATTACAATTGGTTAGATGATGATAACGAGTGATATAGTTTTAGATTATTTAAATAAATTATTTCCTCAAGCAAAATGTGAATTAAATTATGAAAAAGATTACGAATTATTAATTGCTGTTGTGTTAAGTGCTCAATGTACTGATAAAAGAGTTAATATGGTTACTAAAGAATTATTTAAAAAATATGATATTTATTCTCTTGCAGAAGCTAATTTAAAAGATATTGAAAATATTATTAGATCAGTAGGTACTTATACTAGAAAAGCTATGTATATAAAAAGTATTGCTTCTTCTTTAGTTACAAATTATGAAGGTAAAGTTCCTAATAATCGGGAATATTTAGAAAGTTTACCTGGGGTAGGACGTAAAACTTGTAATGTTGTAGTATCTAATTTATTTGATGTTCCAGCTATTGCCGTTGATACTCATGTAAAAAGAGTATCCAAAAGATTAAATTTAGTTAAACCAACTGATTCAGTTTATCAAATTGAAAAGAAATTACAAAAATTTTTCCCTAAAAGTAGTTGGTCTTTAGTTCATCATCAATTAGTCTTATTTGGTCGTTATAAATGTAAAAGTCAAAAACCTGATTGTCAAGATTGTCAATTTAAAAATTATTGTAATTATCATAAGGACTAAACTTGTCCTTTTTTTCATACAATTTTTTAGGTGAGTTAGATGAAAAAAATAATCATCATCCTATTATCATTCTTTTTATTTATAAAAACACCTCAGGCTTATAGTGCTCGTAATATTATCGCGATGGATTTAGATACGAATCGCATCCTTTATCAAAAAGATATTCATGATCCTCATCTTATCGCGAGTATAACCAAAATTATGACAGCAATTATTGCTTTAGAATTAGCTGATTTAGAAGAAGAAGTAAAAGCTACTCCGACAATTTTAAAAGCCTTTGGTAGTGCTATATATATTGAAGTAGGCGAAACTTTAAAATTAAAAGATTTATTATATGGTCTAATGCTTCGCAGCGGTAATGATGCCGCTTTAATGATTGCCGAATATGTTGGGGGAAGTGTATCCAATTTTGTTAAACTAATGAATAGTAAGGCCTTAGAAATTGGCATGAAAAATACTAATTTTATTAATCCCCATGGCTTAGAAGATAATAAGGGAGAAGGTAATACTTCTACCGCTTATGATATGGCCCTCCTTACTAGTTATGCAATGCAAAATGACCAATTTAGAGAAATTTTTTCGACTAAACACTATCTTTGTCAAAGTGATAAAAAAAGTTATAGTTGGGAAAATAAAAACAAATTACTAACTACATATGAATACACAACTGGTGGTAAAACCGGATTTACTAAAAAAGCCCGTAGAACTTTAGTTTCCACGGCTAGTAAAGATAATAAAAATATTGTTATTGTCTCCTTAAATGATCCCGATGATTGGCAAGATCATCAAACTTTATATAACAATATATTTAGTAATTATAAAAAAGTTTTAATTATCGATAAAGATAATTTTAAAGTTGAAAATGAAAATTACTATCAAACTAAATTATATTTAAAAGAAAACGTCGAAATTTTATTAACCGAAGAAGAAAAAAATAATATTACTTTAGATATTAATTTAAAAAAAATTCCTAATTTTAAGAATGGTGATTGTGTCGGACAAGTAAATATAAAACTAAAAGATGAAATTTTAAAAACTGCAAATGTTTTTGTAAAATTAGCTAATAAAGAAGAAAATAAATCAGAAAGTTTATGGCAAAAGATCTTAAGGTGGTTGCGACATGATTAATAAAATATGGGCTTTCTTTATTGGGATAGGAATAGTTTTTACGATTTTAATGGGTGAAGTTAATGAATTAAATAATACCATTTTAAATAGTGCTAGTGGGGGAGTTAAAATGATTATGGATTTAATTCCCGTGATTGTTTTATGGACAGGACTTATGAAAATTGCCGAAAAAAGTGGTTTATTAAATATAATTTCTAATTTTTTTCGCCCACTTTTAAAATTTCTTTTTCCTTCTTTAAAAAAAGATAGTAAAGCTTTAGGTTATATTTCTTCTAATATTGCGGCGAATGCTTTAGGTCTTGGTAGTGCAGCAACCCCTTTTGGTTTAAAAGCCATGGAAGAAATGCAAAAAGAAAATGAAAAAAAAGATACTGCTACGGATGCGATGATTACTTTTTTAGTTTTAAATACTAGTGGAGTTACTTTAATTCCGACGACTGTTATTGCTCTACGTATGATGTATAAAAGTCATAATCCCGAAGAGATAATAGCAACAGCAATAATTGCCACTCTTTGTTCTAGTATTGCCGGTTTAACATTAGATTATTTTAGAAGGAGAAAAAGAAAATGAGTACTTTTTCCAAATTAATGATTCCTTGTTTTGTTTTAATTGTTATTATTTATGGTTTAAAAAAGAATGTCATGATTTATGATGCATTTTTAGAAGGAGCTAAAGAAGGATTAATCACGGCTTTTAATATTTTTCCTTCGATTATTGCCATGGTCTTTGCTATAAACATCTTTTTAAATAGTCATATTTTAGATTATGTATTTAAGTTTTTACAACCTCTTTTAACTAGTTTAAATTTACCTTTACAAATTCTTCCCATGGCCTTTGTAAGACCTATTTCCGGAACCGCATCATTAGCAATTATGAATGATATTTTTAATAATTTTGGCCCAGATAGTTTTATTGGTCGTTTAGCCTCGACAATTCAAGGGTGTACTGACACTACTATTTACGTTTTAGCTCTTTATTTTGGTCGTGTAAAAATAACTAATACCCGTCATGCTCTTACCACCGGTTTATTTGCCGATTTAATTGGGATTATTGCTAGTTTTATCATTGTTTCTCTTGTTTTTTAGTAGGGGCATAATTTGACTTTTAGCATCTAATATGGTATCATGATAATCGTTCCGCAAAAAAAGAGGTAGAGTTAAATGAAAAAATTACCGTCGATTAAGACCATTTTGGTCCTAATCGCGATATTAATTGCCAATATTTCCGCAAATATTGATAGCAATGTAGTAAATAATCAAAAACTGGTTATTTTTGATAGTTATATGGTATCTAAAACACCTAATTTATCTTATCTAAATAATAACCAAGTTTTAGAAAATAATTCAAATTTTATAACTGAACCTGAAGAAGAAGTAAAAGAAATAGTATATGATGGTATGACTTTAGATGAACTAGGTAATAAATTAGAAAAAAATTTAAAATCTACATTAAAAGGCTATGGTCATACTTTTGCCGAATATGCCATCAAATACGAAGTAGATCCTTATTTATCTTTAGCTATTGTTTTACATGAAACCGGATGTTATTCTGGTAAATGTAGTAGTTTAGCAAGAAAATGTAATAATATAGGTGGCATGAAAGGAAGCCCTGGCTGCGGTGGCGGAGCATATAAAAAATTCAAGACCCTAGATGCCGGGATAGAAGCTTTCTTTAAAAACTTATCTAAAAATTATTATCAAAAAGGATTAACTACTCCTGAAAAAATAGGTAAAAAATATGCTCAAAGTACAACTTGGGCAAGTCGCATAAACTACTATATTAAATTAATTAAAAATAGTTAAAATTTGAAATTATTAAAAGTAAGAGATAGATTGGATCTATCTTTTTCTTTTTATATATAAATTAATTAAAATCACAAATCAAAAAAAATTCCTTGCCTTTTTTAAGTTCTAAAGATATAATTAATTAAGATAGAGGGGAATGATTATAGATGGATATTAATAATCTACCAAATAACCAAAATTTAAATAATACAAATCCTACCACGGGAACGCCTAATGAAAATCCGACTCCCGTCGTAAATAATAACGTTAATCCGTTACCGAATAATGCGATGGATACTACTAATTTATCCAATAGCCAAACTTTGAATAATCCTAATCCTACTCCGGTAACACCTAATCAAAATCCGGCTCCTGAAGTAAATAATAGCGTTAATCCGATGCCAGATAATACTACTAATGTAGCTTCAACATCAAATCAAACTATACCTAATAATGAAAGCTTAAATAGTATAAATTTATCTAATCCCACACCTAGTAATACTCCAGTAAATACGGTACCTCAAACATTAGAGACAACACCATTAACAGGAGAAACTCCTAATCAACCTCAACCTAATCCGGTACCCCAAACACTAGCATCTCCAAATTTAGATAATTTTAATGCTGTTCCTGTACCTCCCGCATTTGCAGATGATTCTAAAAAGAAGGACAAGAAAAATAATAAAACAATGACTATTGTTTTACTAATATTAATGGTCGTAGCTATAGGTGGAGGTTTATATTACTTTTTAGTTCTAGCTAAAAACCAAACACCAAAAGTTCCATCTGTTACTATCGTACCTAAAGAAGTTCATCTTAACTTAAAAGAAGAAATTCCTACTGATCCAACTTTATATGCTGATATAACAGGTATAGATGTATCTAATTGTATTGTTAATACTGAAGCAATTAATAAAAATTTAGCTAATGCTTATAATTTCCAAGTAACTTGCAATGATAAAATGGAAATAGGTACAGTTATTGTTGAAGATACGAAAAAACCGGAAGTAGTTTTAAATGACCTAGAAGTAACCGTAGGAACTATACCTAATGTTGAAGATTTTATTGATTATTGTATTGATGCTTCTAATTGTACTTATAAAATAACTAATGATTTAACTACATTAGTAACAGCTCCTGGTACATATGATGTTAATATAAGTGTTACTGATGCATATAATAATCAAAACGATGTTACAGCTAAATTAATCGTAGGAAATAGTATCGCGGATACTTATATAACTTGTACAGCGAATCCTATGGATGTTGATTCAATATTTGCAACGCAAGTTAATACTTATAAAATAGGTTTTAATAATAACTTATTCCATAATGCTATTAAAACTAGTAAATTTACTTTTGAACAAATTGCTGATTATAATGCCCAAGTTAATAGTTATGATGCTACTAAAGGTATAAATCATGTAATTGGTACAAATTATAATGATGTCTTTAATAAAACTATAATTATTAAACAATCCCAAAACTTTAATGAATTAGTAAGTGATTTTGGGGCTAATCTTTCATCTCAAGATATAAATGTTATTAGATCATATTTAATGTTCCAAGGATATACTTGTGAATAACAAAAAAGTTCATTAAATGAACTTTTTTTAATATATAAAAAATTGTTAAAAATATTATTTTCTTTCATCTATCCGTCGTTTTTTTATAATTCGATCAGGAGTAGGATTAAAAAATTCACGTATATCCACTTCTAAAACTTTAGCTAAATTAGCTAAAAAATCAATGGTAACATTAACTTCTCCTCGTTCTACACAAGCTAAATATTTCGAATTTAAACCATATTTTTCATAAAACTTTTCTTGCGATAAACCACTTTGATAGCGAAAATATTTTAAGTTATTTCCAACTATTTTTTGTATATCATCCATATAAACGTCCTCCATTTTTAACTATATGAACCAATTTAATTCAAGTCTACCTAGCTATAACTATATAAAATTGACAATCCTCAAAAATTAAGGTATTATTAAGATACTTGGAGGATTTTAACAATGAATAAGATAACAGAAAAATTACAAAAATTACGGAAAAGCAAAGGTTATACCTGTGAAGAAATGGCGAAAAGACTGAATATTAGTAAAGCATATTATTGGCAACTTGAAAATCAAAATCGTCGTCTTTATTATGAACTTGCTAAAGAAATCGCCGCGATTTTTGATTTAAAACCCGATGACATTTTTTATGATGATAACGAAAAATAACCTTTAGCATATATTATGACTAGGTGAAGTATCTAATGGAATTTAAAGATGATTTTTATGAAAAAATTGAAAATAAAACTAAAGTTAATAAGGATACCATAATATCCCTAGCTCAAAAATTACAAACTAATGGTATGAAAGATGAAAATACTTTAAGAGATATTATAAAAACTCTTAGTTCATTAACGGGAAAAAATGTTTCTAAAGAAAAAGAAGATAAAATAATAAGTACCATTATCAATGATAAGGTACCTAAAAACGTTGATAAAATGTTTTAATTATTTTTTTCTTCCAATTAATTTATCTAAAGAATAATTGTATTTTTTCGCAAATTCTAAAGCATAATTAGTTGTAATTAAATGCTTACCCGATTCATATTTAACAATATTTGGCTGACTACAATTGATAGTTTTAGCCATTTTTGTTTGGGTTAAATTATTTTCTTTACGAAAATCTTTTAAGTTTTTCGCAACAACTTCATAATCAATTATGCCGTCTTCATTAATATGTTCAATTTCTTCCGTTTGTCCTACTAAATAATCCAAAGAAACTTTAAAATGATTAGCAAATAAGATAAGTTTAGGTAAAGGCATAACATCTTTACCAGTTTCAAAACCAGCATAAGTACTTCGAGCAACTCCAATAATTTCAGCTACTTCTCTTTGAGTTAATCCTTCATACTCTCTAATTTCTTTAAGATGTTCAAACATAAACTTATCACCTATTAGTAATTTTCTCTTAAAAAAATTTAAAATACGGGAAAGTGTGGGTTATAATAATAAAATGTGTTATAATAAGAAATATCAAAGAAAGATGAGGTATATATTATGTATGAAAAATTAAAAGAATTACGAATTAAAAATAATTTAAGTTATGATGATATGGCTAAAAAATTAAAGATAAGTCGGTGTTTTTATTGGCAGATAGAACATAAAAAACGACGTCTTTATTACTATATGGCTAAAAATATTGCTAAAATATTTAAATTAAAGCCAGATGACATTTTTTATGAATAAACTAAATTTCTTAATATAATGCTCCTTAAATTAACTTAAGTAAATCTCCTTATAACTAGTGAACATAAAGTAGTTCTAAATTACTAATCTATTACATAACTTTAAATAGAAAATTGAAAAGAGGATTAGTAAATGGAAAAAAATGAGATTATTACCTCGATTGCTAAAAGAGGAAATGGGGAAATTTATTTAGGTGTTGTCGGTGCTGTTAGATGTGGTAAAAGTACTTTTATTAAAAAGTTTATTGAAGAATTAGTTGTTCCGAATATTACCGATGAATATGAAAAAAGAAAATGTTTAGATGAAATTCCTCAAAGTGCTGAGGGAAAAACAATTATGACTACGGAACCTAAGTTTGTTCCCAGTAGTGGGGCAACAATAAAAGTTGATGAATTTACGACGAATATTAAGCTTGTCGATTGTGTTGGCTTTATCATTCCGGGAGCTACCGGTCATGTTGATTCTGATGGTAATCCGCGGATGGTTAAGACTCCTTGGTTTGATGAATCAGTTCCGTTTAGTGAAGCCGCGGAGATTGGAACCGAAAAAGTTATAAAAGATCATGCCACTATTGGGATAGTTATTACAACTGATGGTACTTTCGGCGAAATACCACGGGAAAATTATGTAGAAGCTGAAGAAAAAATAATTTTTGAATTAAAAGAGTTAGGTAAACCTTTTATTGTTGTTTTAAATACCAAGAATAAAAATAATCCGGAAGCTAAAAACTTAGCTAATACTTTAAGAGAAAGTTATGATGTTCCAGTTATTCCTATTAATGCGATTGATATGAATGAAGAAGAAATCTTAAATGTTTTAAAAGAAGCTTTATATGAATTCCCGGTTTTAGATATAAAAATAAATATTCCTAAATGGGTTCATGTTTTAGATAATAAACATTATATTAAAGAACATTATTTAGAAAAGATTAAAGAAAGTGTTGTCAGTATTAGTAAAATAAGAGATGTTGATAATATTTTAAATTCTTTTTCTGATAGTGAAATAATTAGTAAAAGTTATATTAGTGAAGTTGATACATCTACAGGTAATGTGACGATTACTTTAGAAAGTAGTGATGAACTATATAATCAAGTATTAAAAGATTTAATGGGGGATATGGTAACAACTAAAGCTGGTCTTTTAAAGATATTTACTAGTTATAAAGAGGGTAAAGAAGAACTAGATAGTATGAAAGATGCCCTTAAAATGGCTAAAAGTACCGGATATGGGATAGTTTATCCATCTTTAAAAGATATGACTTTATCAACCCCTGAAATTGTGAAACAAGGTTCAAGGTATGGCGTTAAATTAAAAGCTGTTGCTTCAAGTATTCATTTAATGAAAGTAAATGTTGAATCGACTTTTGAACCGATTATTGGTAGTGAACTTCAAAGTAAAGAACTAATTAATTATTTAATGAAAGATTATGAAACCGATCCAAATAGTATTTGGCAAAGTGAAATCTTTGGTCGTAGCTTAGACGTTATAGTTAAAGAAGGAATTCAAGCAAAACTAAATGTAATGCCGGAGAATATGCGTTATAAATTAAGTCAAACAGTAACAAAAATAGTTAATAAAGGTTCTAATAATTTAATAACTATAGTTATCTAGTAAGGTTAATCCCTTACTTTTTCTTTTAAAAACGTCAATTAAAGGTAAAATATCTTCTAAACTTATGTCATATGGATATCAAATAGCATAAATATTCTTGCTTTTAAATTAAATCTTTGTTATTTTTAGTATGTAAGGCTAAGGCCTTCAAAAATATATGGGAGGTAGAAAAAATGTCAAAAACTGAATTAGTAGAATTTATTGCTTCACAATCAGGATTAACAAAAGCTGATGCTACTCGTGCCTTAGATGCTACTTTAGAAGGAATTACTGAAGGACTTAAAAAATCTGGAAAAGTTGCTTTAGTAGGATTTGGAACATTCCAATCTAAAGAAAGAGCTGCTCGTGAAGGTATCAATCCTTTAACAAAAGAAGCAATTAAAATCCCAGCTAAAAATGTTGTTTCATTTAAAGCTGGAAGCAAATTAAAAGATTCTGTAAATTAATTTGGATAAAAAAAATTAGCAAGTAATTGTTAATTTTTTTTTTAAATAATTTACAATTATATAATTAAATGATATTATTTTTATAGAATAAAGGAGATGTTAAGAATGACTAAAATACGTTTAGGGGGGGGGGTTATTTAAGAGTAAGAAATTAATCCTTGCATCTTTAATAATCTTTTTAATAACTTTAAGTATTGGTATAACTTATGCTTATTGGAAAATAAATGAAAAACAAACTTCCTTAAATTTATTAAATTCTAATTGCTTAAAAGTAACATATGTTGATGAAAATGAAGGAATAATTATTGAACATGGCTATCCCATGAGTGATAGTGATGGGATGAAAGAACCATATTACCAATTTACGATATCAAATATCTGTGAAAATGATTGGGCATCATATCAAATAAATATAGAAACAATTGAAGATTCAACAGAAGAAACTCCTAAGTATTTACCTGAAAAATATATAAAAGCTAATTTAAGTGTTGGGAAAGATAGTAAAGTAACAGTTAAATTAGAAGATAAATTACAAGTAGAAAAAACAATTGATGAAGCAGTAAGAGCTTATAAATTATTAGTAGCTAAATTAGCCCCAGGATCAACTATAACTTATGATTTAAGATTATGGATGGACGAAGGAGTAACAATGGAAAATACCGATGCAATGAACGCTACTTATGAAAGTAAGATAAGTGTAGTCTTTAGTTATATGGAACCACAAGTATATTTAGCCGATAAGATAAAAGAACAAGCAAGTAAAGATGAAAATGTCTGTGGAGATAACGGAATAGTCGAAGTAAGCCATGCTGATGCTACGATTGCAGATATTGATTATCATACATTTGATGAAAAATTAAATAATGAAACAGTAAAATCCAATCTAAAAATGACGGAATATCGATATTGTGGAGAAGACCCTAATAATTATGTAACATTTAATAATGAAACAGCTGGCTGGCGAATAATCGGATTAGTTAATACTCCGGAGGGTCAACGAATTAAAATAATCAGAGCAACACCATTATATCTAAAATTATCTTGGGATAATAAAGGTTTAAATGAAGGGTCGTCAATAAGCTCATGGGGAAGTAATGATTGGAGTGATTCGAGATTACAAGAATTATTAAATAAAGGAGCTTATTATAATCGAATAAATGGAAATTGTCCGACTGGACAAAATAATGCAACAACTGATTGTGATTTTGGAGATGATAGTGAAACACCTGGTTTAACCGAAGAAGCTAAAAAGATGATAGATAAAATAACATGGAATTTAGGAGAGTATGATTTACCAGCTTCAAATACTAAATCAATGTATAATTATGAAAGAGGGACAATAGTTTGCACAAACAGTAGTTTAACAAATCCAAGGCCAACCTTATGGCAAGGAGAAGTAGGATTAATGTACCCGAGTGATTATGGATATGCAACCGGAGGAGGAAGTTTAGGACGAAGCTCATGTTTAAATTTTTCATTAGCCGCCTGGAGTAGTAATTGTGCAGATGTTGATTGGCTATTAAACAAAAGCTCGTCACAATGGACTTTATCGCCGAACTCTATTCGTGGCGAACTTGTCTACGTTGTCGAAACTTTAGGTCATGTCGTCTATACTGGTGATGCCTCCAATCCGCACGCTGTCTCTCCAGTCCTATATCTAAAACCAAATGTAGAAATAGCTGGAGGACAAGGTCTTAATAATGAAAATGCATATACTTTAAAATTAGAAGCTTAAGCTTCTTTTTTTTCATAAAAAATAATTTATATCATAAATTATAATGGTGAAGTTTATGCGAGTAGCGGAAATGCAAACAAAAGATGTTATTAGTTTAGCTGATGGCAAGAAAATTGGTCGAATTGTTGATATTGAAATAACTAATGAGGGTGTAATAGAATATTTTGTGGTTGAAATGCCCCGATTCTTTCGCTTTTTCCGGAGTGGAAATGAAATAAATATTACAATAAATCAAATAAAGAAAATAGGTGAAGATGTCATACTTGTTGAAATCTAAACAGGCAATTGTTATAATACTTTAAGGAAGTGTTCATATGAACTTTAAAATATTTCTTATTACGATAATTACTTTAATTAGTGATCAAATAAGTAAAATACTTATTACTCTTTTTTTAAAATTAAATGAACAAGTAACAATTATTCCTAATTTTTTTAATTTACATTTTATAGAAAATTATGGAGCTTCATGGAATATTTTAAATAATCATACTCTAATATTAATTATTTGTAGTATTTTAGCTCTTTTAATAATATATAAATATATGTTTAATTTTCAAAAGAATAAACGTAATAATTTAGCTTTTGGTCTATTACTTGGGGGTATTTTTGGTAATTTAATTGATCGGGTCTTTTTAGGGTATGTTCGAGATTTTTTATCATTTAGAATATTTAAATATAATTATCCGGTCTTTAATTTAGCCGATGTCGCCATAGTTTTAGGAGTTATACTTCTTATAATTGCTATATTTAAAGGAGAAGATAAAATTGAAGTATCAAGTAAACGTTAGTGATGAAAGAATTGATAAATATTTAGCTAATAATACTAATTATTCGCGTAGTTTAATTTCTAAGATGCTTAAAAATGGTAATATATTAGTAAATAATGAGAAAGTTAAACCTAATTATAAAGTTAATTTAAATGATGAAATAACTATTATGGAATATCAAAATGAAAGTACTTTAACTCCTGAAGAAATGCCTCTTAATATTGTTTATGAAGATAATGATATTATGGTTATTAATAAAGATAGTGGAGTAGTGGTTCATCCCGGAAGTGGGCATCATGAACATACTTTAGCTAATGGTTTACTTTATTATACTAATAATTTAAGTGATAAAGATTTATTAAGACCAGGAATAGTTCACCGTTTAGATAAAGATACCAGTGGTTTAATGTTAGTAGCTAAATCTAATCAAGCTCATGAAATTTTAACCGAAGATTTTAAAAATCATAATGTTAAAAGAACTTACCTAGCTATTATATGTGGGGAATTTCCCCATAATGAAGCTACAATTGATGCCCCAATTGGAAGAGATTCTAAAAATAGACAAAAGATGGCCGTAACAGATATAAATAGTAAAAAAGCTATAACTCATTTACAAGTTTTAAAAAGATATCATGGTTATACTTTAATTAAACTAAACTTAGAAACCGGTAGAACTCATCAAATAAGAGTTCATCTATCTTATATAGGTTATCCTATATTAAATGATCCTTTATATAACAAAAAAAATGCTACTTCTTATGGACAATATTTACATTCTAGTACCATTTCTTTTATCCATCCAATTACTAAAGAAAAAATGCATTTTGAAGTAGATTTGCCTAAACCTTTTCAAGATAAACTAAAAGAACTAGAACCAATAGAGAATTAAAGTGTTAGCAAAATTAATAACACATATAACAAAATAAGGTAAACTAAGTAATTGATATTTTTTTAAACAATCTTTAATATTAAAAATTAACATATAAGCAAAAATCATTAAAAATAAACTTGTATAAAAAGAAATCATTAAATTATCTAAAATAAAAAAAGATATAATATTAGATACTAATAAAATTAAATTACTTAGATAAATAAATAACAAATCATTATTTAAAACATTTTGTTTAATAATATTACTAAGACTAAAAAGTATTAAGACATTTGATATAAAAAATGCTATAATTAAAAATAGATTATTAATTAGTATCACCTCTAATTAAAGGTATGCTAAAATAAAAAAAATAGAACTAAGGGAGAAAACATGAGAACAATAACAAGAACAATAACAATCACTAAAAAAGATGAAATAACAATGCGTTTAGTCCATTATTTTATTACTGAAAAAAATTATACCCCGATGATTGTTCGTGGTGTTAAAGATGAAATATGGCTAGAAAATCAAGAAGAAAATTATAAAATAATTAGAATAAATTCTAATTATATTCATAATATCGAACAATTAAATGATGATATATATAAATTAAAAAATGTTATGCATCAAATTAAACATAAAACTTTTGCTTTTACCATGAATGCTTTAAATATATATTTAGATATAAATGAAGAAATAAAGATTTATGATGATAAAAATATTAAAAATGTCTTTTTAAAAGATATTAGTGATACTAAAAATACTGCGATTGCAACAATCTTTCCGGGAATAGAAAAGAAATTATTACAAGATCAAGAAGGATTAGATTTAATTATTAATGTTACAGAAGATATTAATGCTAAAACTGAGAAAAATAATCGCGTTTATGAAGCAATATTTAAATCTAAAAAGATTATTGTAACTTATTTATTAATAGCTATTTGTTTTATTATGTATTTAGTTAGTATTGTTATGGGTGGAACTGATGCTTATACTTTATATAAATTGGGAGCTATTTCTTCTAGTGCTGTAAAAGCAGGAGAAGTATGGCGGTTATTAGTAGGTACTTTCTTACATGGTGGTTTATTTCATTTATTAATAAATATGTATTCTTTATTTATTATAGGTACTCAATTAGAAACATATTTAGGTAAAAAGAATTTTTTAATTGTTTATTTAGTAAGTGCTATTTCAGGTAGTTTAATGTCTTGTTTATTCACTTTAGATGCTATTTCGATTGGAGCTAGTGGAGCTATCTTTGGTTTATTAGGAAGTTTCTTATATTTTGGTTATCATTTCCGACTTTTTTTAGGTAGTGTTTTAAAAACTCAAATAATTCCTTTAATTTTAATTAATTTAATTATTGGTTTTACTATTCCTGGTATTGATAATGCTGCCCATGTTGGTGGTTTAATTGGTGGTTTACTAGCTTCCATGGCTACAGGTATAAAAGGTAAAACTTCTAAATCAGAAAAAATAAATGGAACTATAGTATTAGTTTTATATTTATTATTTCTAAGTGTTATGTTATTTCGTTAAAGACATTTAGTCAGCGAATTAATAGTTTAAAGGAGCAAAATAAAAGCTAGCCAATTTGACTAGCTTTGTCTATATCTATTGACAACTACAATAATATTTTATTCTAATCAATTTTATTATTGACTAGCTTAACAATTTGGTTTTTATTATTTTTTCTTTCTTTTTGAATATTATCCCATTTTATAGGAATTACATCTTTAAGTGCTTTACTAGCTGTTATTGTAGGTCTTTTCAACTGAAAAAAAACTTTTGGAAATTTAGTTATGTTATCTTTTTCCATATTAACAGCCTCATTTCTATTCTCCTAATATTATTATACTCAATAAAAAATAATATAACAACCGGAAATTAAAAGGTATTTTAACAAATTGCTTAAGCTTTGTCCCATTTTCCAATTATAAATTTGTTATTACATTTTGTTCTTTATGTTTATCGTGAAGTTTAATAATTAATTGTACAAGATCATCTAATAATTCATCTTCCATATGAGCAATAACTTTGTATTCTATTTTATTTTTTTTTAAAATAAAATAAATCATCTGCTCTTATATAACCCCCTTTATCATTTAATTTTGCACCTTTAATTTGACTTGGTTTAACTTCCAAATTGCTTTAAATGCTAAGTTTACGTTTTTTATGCTTTTCATCATGAAAACTACACATAACATTAGATATAAAATCATACTCAAATCCTTCTATAAAATCATGTTCATCATTTATCACTACAAATGAATGCTTGGGTACTAATTTACCACTCGCATCTTTAAACTCTTTTACAACTATAATATCGCCTAATTTACACATTTTTATCACGACCTTTCTTAAATACGTTAAATTAGTTATTTAATAAGAATTTAATCTCATTAGTTTTATAAATGATTATTATACTTTAACTCCTTATACTGAGAAATATGATTCTTATGGTGGATTTTTCATAGATGATGGTTATAATGGTGATGTTTCCACTACAACTAGTGTAAGAAATGCACTTGCGGTTTATCCATCAGTCTATCTTAAAACTGATGTGTTTGTAAAACAAGGCGATGGAAGTAAAACTACACCTTATGTTCTTGAATATTGATAATAATTAAATTTTTTTAAAGTTAAAATAATTTTTTTTCTTTTAATTTATATTTACATGGTATAATTTGATTATAAAGTAGGATGATAATATGTTTTATAATCAAAAAATATCGGATATCTTAAAAAATCTAAATACATCTTTACAAGGATTATCTACGAAAGAAGCTCAATTAAGAATAAAAAAATATGGTATAAATAAATTACCTCAAAAGAAAAAGATAACTATATTAAATATATTTTTAAATGAATTTAATAGTCCTATTATTATTCTATTATTAATTATGATAATGTTATCTTTTATTATTGGTGAAATAATCGATGCTTTAGCTATATTATTTATTGTTTTATTAGATATAATTTTAGGTACTTATGAAGAAAATAAAGCCAGGGTTACTGCCGATAGTCTAAATAATTTAGTAACTTCTAAAACTAAAGTAATTAGAGATAATAAAGTATGTGAAATAAATACTGAATATTTAACTATTGGAGATATAATTTTACTTGAATCAGGAGATAAAGTTCCGGCCGATGTTAGATTAATTACGACCCATAATTTAAAAATTAATGAAGCAATATTAACTGGTGAAAGTGAAGCTATTATGAAAAACGAAAAAACAATTACTAATAAAGTTATAAATTTTTCTGATGAATTAAATATGGCTTTTTCTGGAACAACAGTAATATCTGGTCGCGCTAAAGCTGTTGTTATTGGAATAGGCTTAAATACTGAAATTGGTCGTATCGCTAATAGTTTAAATAATACTATTGAAGAAAAATCACCTCTAGCTATTCGAATTGAAAAATTATCTAAACAAATAAGTTATTTAGTTTTAATAATTGCTATTTTGATATCCCTTTTACTTTTATTAAAAAAAACATCTATATCCGAAATATTTCTCTCTGTAGTGGCTCTATCAGTTTCGGCAATGCCTGAAGGTTTAGTCTTAGCTCTTACCATGGCTTTAACTATTGCTTCTAATAAAATGGCTAAAAAAAATGTTATTGTACGAAAATTAAATTCAGTTGAAGCTTTAGGTAGTTGTACAATAATTGCTTCAGATAAAACAGGAACTTTAACTATAAATGAACAAACTGCTAAAAAAATAATTCTTCCTAATAATCAAGAATTAGATATAAAAAAATCCCTTAAAGATAATCCTTTAGCTAAAGAAATAGCTTATCTTGGTGCTATAAATAATGAAGCTACTATTTATGATAACGAAAAGTTAGGTGATTCAATTGATATTGCATTTCTTCTTTTTGCTAAAGAAATGCAATTAGATCTTACTAAACAAAATGTTTTAGAAATAATTCCTTATGAATCAGAAAATAAATTTTCAGCTACTTTTTTTACTTATCAAGATGAAGTATATTGTACAGTTAAAGGATCTTTAGAAACTGTTAAAAATTTTTGCCATAAAATAAATTTAACTAAAACTTCTCTTAAATCTAATTTATTAGAAGAACAAAACGATACTTTATCGAAAGATGGTTATCGAGTTATAGCTTTAGCTGTTGGTAAAATAGAGAAAAAAGATCATTATGATATAACGGATATTAAAGATTTAACATTTATGGGTTTAGTAGGTTTTATTGATCCTATACGTAAAGAAGTTATATCTTCAATTAAAGAATGTCAAAAAGCTAGTATTAAAGTTTTAATGATTACAGGCGATCATCCTTTAACAGCTACGAAAATAGCTAAAGATTTAAATTTAATTACTTCTTTAAAAGAAGTTACTAATGGTGAAGAAATAGCTAAAATATTAAAAACTAATCCTATTTATTTTAGTGAATTTATTAAAGATAAAAAGGTTTTTGCGAGAGTTACTCCTTTACAAAAATTAAAAATAGTTGAAGGTTTAAAAAAACAAGGAGAATTTGTCGCGGTAACTGGCGATGGAGTTAATGATGCTCCAGCTTTAAAAACTGCCAATATAGGGATTGCGATGGGTAGTGGGACTGACTTAGCAAGAGATACCGCTAAAATGATTATTGCCGATGATAATTTTAAATCAATAGTGGCCGGAATAAAAGAAGGTCGAGTAGCTTATGCCAATATTCGTAAAATTACTTATTTTTTAATTTCTTGTGGTTTAGCTGAAGTATTATTTTTTGTTCTTTCTTTAATATTTAATCTTCCTATGCCTCTAGTAGCTATTCAATTATTATGGCTTAATGTTGTAACTGATGGTATTCAAGATATGGCTTTATCTTTTGAACCAGCTGAAAGGGATATAATGCTCGAAAAACCCCTTAATCCGCAATCATCTATTTTTGATAAACAAATGCTTAAAGAAATTATCTTATCTGGTAGTATGATAGGTCTTTTAGTCTTTTTCGTTTGGTTAGTATTAATTAAAGTATTTCATCTAGATTTAACTCTTGCTCGAAGTTATATTATGACTTTAATGGTTTTTATTCAAAATATCCATGTCTTTAATTGTCGAAGTGAAAAAAATTCTTGTTTTAATATTTCATTAAAAAGTAATCCGTTAATTATTTTTAGTGTTGTGGCTTCAATTATTCTACATTTAATTATCTTAGAAACACCATTTTTAAGTAATTTCTTACAAATGAAGAGTATTCCTTTTTTAAGTATTATATATCTTTTTAGTTTATCTTTTATTATATTAGTAATTATGGAAATATTTAAAAAAATTAATGGTGAAATGAAAAATTAAATGGAACACTATTGAAATAAAAGATAAACCTAGTGTTTTTGCAGGAATAAATGCAAC
>CANPZX010000024.1 GCA_947589195.1 uncultured Bacilli bacterium
TAATAATTATGTTAATTGTAGTAATACTACGATTAATATAAAAAGATTGCGCTAGCCATACTTGCTTAATTTTACTTATTTAAATATGGCGTAGCGCTCCATAATCAAATGCGAGCGTTACCTTACTTGGTAACACTTACATTTTTATTTTATCATTTATTTTTATTTTTATATATTATTTTTTATACATTGACATTATATTTGACGAATTAATTAATTAGAAAACGAGGACGGACACCATACGAGTCGGATGCACCGGGAGCATGGGCAACGCCATCTTCGTTCACACGAGCAAAGGTTGACGAAGAGGCAACTGCTTTTAACCAAAATCCAAAACGAGTGGTACCATAACTATTGATAAATTCCGGTTTTAACTTAAAAATGGCATATTGGCGATTGTCGATTCCAATATCATAGCCACTAGAACTAAATACTGTTGAACCATACACGTTTACTTCACTCATTAAATCTACTTGGCTATCGTACCAAGCCCAGCCAGATGAAGCACCAGTATTATTACCATTTTGATTTGATCTATCTTTAACCATAGCATCAGCGAGTAAATTACGAGTTTTAATTACATGTTCTCCGAAAGCCGGTTTAATATAATCAGTTAATACTTTTGGCAATGTTACGTTCCACATATAACTTCCAACATAGGCTCCTTTTCCATGACCAGTCATTCCTTCGGTTACATCATCTACTACTCCGGTGGTATTTTGTGTATTCATTTTATTAGTATCTAAATAGGTAGCCGGAATTATGGTAGCATGACATGCCATTAATCCGCCACCTGCTTTATCTGAATAACCATTTTTACTATGTACATCTTGATCACCTGTATGTAAGTAATTATTTAAATCAGCTATTAACCACGTTACATTTTTGTTATTTTCATTTGTTGTAAAATAATCACCTACATAGATATCATCAAATGTACATTTTCCTATCTGTTCGTATAATTTTCCAGATGTATATAAATCAGATATATCTTTTCCACGATACGTATTTCTTCTTAAAGCTATTCCCACTTCTAAGTATTCTTCATATTCGACTTCACTTAAACCAGAAGTAAAGGTTACATTACATTTAGTATCTTTCTTTAAATTATCTATTTTTAAATTCCATGCGTTATAGTCCCATACACCAGTTGCGTCATTATTACATACAACATTGGTTTTATATAAGCCTCTTTCCGGAACACTGGTTTCTTTTTTTCCATCTACTTCAATAGCAAGTTTGACATCATATCCAAAATCTGGCACTATTCCTTTAATTACATTATATTCTTTATCTTCTTGGTATAAGGCATATGTCCTATAGACTATAATACCCCCCCCCCAGAACACTTATTAGCCCTAGAGTTAGGAGGATATTTCTTATCTTTTTATTTTTCTTAAATCTTTCTAGTTTCATTTTTATCCTCTTTCTATTGTTATCTATAGTATAAAATAAATTAAACATATTTTCAATTGCAAAAAAAATTAGTGATTTAATATCACTAATCTTTAGAATTACCAATTAAACTTAGTAAATCCATAAAAATGTTAATATAATCTAAATAAAGATTTAAAGCACATATAATACTTAAATTATCCTCTGGCAAATCATAATCAACTGCTCTTTTTATTCTTTGGACATCATAGGCTGTAAAACCTAAGAATATTAAAATACTTACAATTGTTAAAGCTAAATCAAACTTTTCGCTACCAATAAAGATATTAACAATTAAACAAATTATAACTGCAAATAATGCCATCAATAAAAATGAACTAAATTTAGTTAAATCAATATTGGTAAAATAACCAATTAAACCAAATACTAAAAAGACAAGTGCGGCAATTAAGAAAACATAAAGAATAGATGTTATTTCATATACTACAAAGATTGATGAAAAGGTAAGTCCGGAAATAAAACTATATAATAAGAAACAAATCCTCGCTGTAGTAGAATTCATTTTATGAACTCTTGCTGATAAAAAGATAACTAAAGCTATTTCAACTATCGCAAATATAAAATAAGTATAACCACTAAAAATACTAATTAGCATTGTTTCATTATGAGATACGAAATAACCTGTGGCAAAAGTTGTAAGTAAACCTATAAACATCCAAAGAAATGATTTACTCATTAATTTATTTTTCATAAATCCCTCCTATTTATATTATAGCACATTATTCTTAGAATATTTTTAAATTATACATTAAAGCGGAAATAAACAATATCGCCATCTTGCATTAAATAATCTTTACCTTCTAAATAAAGTTTTCCCGCTTCTTGAACTTTCTTTTCATCTTTTAATTCGTATAAATCCGTAAATTTAGTTATTTCGGCTTTAATGAATCCCCGTTTTATATCACTATGAATTAAACCAGCACAATCTTTAGCATTCATACCCTTTTTAAAAGTCCAAGCCCTTACTTCATCTTTCCCTACTGTAAAGAATGTTTCTAAACCAAGAAGATTATAAGTAGCAAATATTAGTCTATCTAATCCACTACTGGAAATACCTAATTCATTTAAAAATAATTTTTTTTCTGATTCTTCTAATTCCGCAAGTTCACTTTCTAATTTACAACACATGGTAATTACTCCAGCATGTTCTTTCTCCGCATATTCTTTAACAATTTCTGTATATTCATTTTTACCTAAACTTAAATCTTCTTCTTTAATATTAGCAACATAAATAATAGGTTTTATTGTAATAAAATTAAACGGTTTTAAGATTTCTTTTTGTTCTGTTGTAAATTCTACTAAACGAAGAGGAATATTTTTTTGTAAAGATTCTTGGGCTAATTTTAAAGTTTCAACTTCATGTAATGTTTCTTTATCTTTAGTAGTTTCTGCTTTTTTTATAATTTTATCTAATCTATTATCAATTATTTCTAAATCAGCTAATATTAATTCAACATTAATTATTTCAATATCCCTTATGGGATCAACATTACCTTCGACATGAATGATATTCTCATCTTTAAAACACCGAACTACTTCAACAATCGCATCTGTTTCTCTAATATGAGATAAAAACTTATTGCCTAATCCTTCCCCTTTAGAAGCTCCTTTTACTAAACCAGCAATATCGGTAAATTCAAAAGTTGTTGGTACTAAACTATTAGGAACATATAAGTTTTCTAAAAATTCTAATCTTTCATCAGGAACTGTTACGACCCCGACATTCGGATCAATAGTAGCAAAAGGATAATTAGCCGCTAAGATATTTTTTTTCGTAATAGCATTAAATAAAGTTGATTTTCCTACATTAGGTAAACCAATTATCCCGGCAGTTAACGCCATATACCTCACCTCGATTTTTATTTTAACATAATTTAGTATTAATAAAAGATATTTTTTTTTGCTTAATTAAAAAAAGTAGCTTACACTACTTATAAAGTTGGTGATATTCCTACACCAATTGGTAAACCAACTATATACCATACTATTAAAATTGTTAATAAGAGAATAAAGGTAAGTAGAGCATATGGTATTTGATATCTAATTGATTTTATAATATTTATAGGATGTTTATTTTGATTATATTTTTCTAAGTATGCTAAATATATTATGTAATAGGCAAGTAATGGGGTAAGACCCATCGTGATGGTTTCACCAAATCTAAAAACAATTTGGGCAAATTCAGGAGACATACCAGCTTTTATGAATACGGGAATAGCTACCCCTGATAAAATTGTCCATTTAGTTAAAGATGATGGTACTAGAATACTTGATAAGGCTGCAATTAGGAATAATAAAACTATTAAAGGAATTCCAGTAAAGGTAGTTTTTTCGATTATTTCCCCAAATAAGCCAACGATTACTTGACCAATATTAGTATATTTAAAAACATTTAATAAGACAGAGGCAAAAAATATTAAAACTATTGTGCTGCCAATTCCATCTAAAGAATGACCTAAGTCTTCACAGAATTCTTTATTATTCCGAATAGTTTTAGCTCCTATTCCATAAAAGAAGCCTAAGATAATAAAGAAGCAAGTAATAACAAAGACAAAACCAGTTGTAAAGAAAGAATTGTAACTAAATAATTTGTCAATATAGAAAATTTGACTTTGATCTAATAATTTACCAGATAAAGGAAGTCCCGGAATAATACAATATAATAAAATTAAAACATAAATAGAACCAGCTATAAAAGCATAAAGAATACCTTTTCGTTCTTTTTTACCAATAGAAATTTCTTCTTCGATTTCGGTTTCAGGGATTTCATATTTATCCATTTTATATACTAAATATTTTTCAGTTACTAAAGTAATGATAAATGATAATAATGCTATACTTACTATTTCAATAAAAATAAAACTTAAGGTTGATAATTCATGAGTACCTAATTCCATGGTTGTAGCAAGGTTGGTTAGGGATAATAGAGACGAATCAGTACTTGAAAAAATTAGGTTTAAGGCATTACCACATGTTAATCCAGCAAATGAAGCTATTATTCCTAAGGCAGGATTACGTTTACCATATTTAAATAAAAGAGCACTTAAAGGAATTATAAAGGCATAAGATAAGTCTCCCACAAAACCAATAATTATACTTATTAAGACTAAAACATAAGTTACGTTTATTTTTTTGGCATTTTTAGTTAAGAGAGTAATGGCTGTTTTTAGAAAACCACTTTTTTCCATTATTCCAATACCAATTAAAATAATAAGTAAACTACTTAAAGGAGCAAAAGCTACAAAGTTTTGAACCGTACTAGTAAAGATATATTTTAAGCCACTTAAACTTAATAGCGAATGAACTTCACTAACAGATATATTATATTCTAAACTATTAGGATTAACGGTTCTAATGGTTGATTGTAAACCAAATAAAGATAATATTCCACTGATAATTATAGTTAAGGCTATCATAATTATAATTGTCATTATGGGATGGAGAGTTATCTTTTCTTTTATTTTAGTTATTTTCATGGGACCCTCCTACTACTTTTTTTAATTTGTGTTCAAATTCTAAACGATCCATCATAATTTCTCGACCACATTTTAGACATTTTAATTTGATATCAACACCAATTCTTGTAATAAGCCAAAGATTAGTTTGACAAGCATGTGGTTTTTTCATAATAACTTGATCATTTAATTTATATTCTTTCATTTTGATGCACCTCGATTTGTTGATAAGGAATTTTTATTTTTTCTTCTTCAAAGGTATCTTTAATTATTTTTAAAATATCCCGTTTTATTTGCCATTGATTATCTTGGGTACATACAATAACTAAAGTATAGATAACGGCATTATCAGAAAAAGAAGATATGCCAACATATTTGGATTCTTTTTTAACACCATTTATATTTAAAGCAGATTTTAAGATAGTATTAAGAGCATGTTCTACTTTTTCGGTTTTTAATTCGTAGGCAACAGGAATATCAATATAAACATTTGCTAAGCGTTGACTTATATTTATAATTTCGTCAATTTTACGATTAGCAATAGTTAAAACTTCGCCATTAAAGCTTTTTATTTTGGTAGATTTTAAGCCCATATCAATAACTTCACCAGTAAAATTATTGTAGGTTACAAAATCACCAACTACAAAGTAATTATCTAAAATTATTGTAATACCACTGATAAAGTCTTTTATGGTATCTTGAAAAGCTAAACCTAAAACAGCTCCTAAGATACCTAAACTAGTTATTAAAGCTTTAGTATCTACACCATATAAGTCTAATATAAATAGTATAACAAAGATATAGATGGCATATTTGAATATATTTGATAATAAATTAACAATTGTTAATCTTTTTTTACGTTCATAAGGGGTTTTTCCAGATGTAATGATTTTATTAATTAATATTTTGCCAAGATGATAAATAATTAAACCACATAAGAGGATAATTACTAAACCATAAACTTCTTTTTGACTTATAAAATTTAAAATGATTTTAATAATTTTCATCTTAGTCACCTGTTATTTCGATGCCAAGGATTTCTAAAATTCGTTCTAAATCTTTTTCACGATCAAAAGGAATTTCTAATTTGTTGGATTTAATTTTAACTTTTGTCCCAAGTTTTTCCCGCATTATTTTTTCATAAATAATATAATGAATATTACGTTCATCCTTTTTACGTTCAATTTTATTTTTTTTAGGTAAGTTTTCTTCAGCGATTAGTTTTTCTAGTTCTCGTACAGTTAAAGCTTCAGCAATTACACGATCAGCTAAGTTATTGATTGTAGTTTCATCATTTAGTTTGCTTAAAGCCCGGGCATGCCCCATCGTAATTTTTCCAGTTTCAACTAATTTTTTAGTAGGTTTAGGTAAATTTAATAATCCTAACATATTGGTAACATGACTACGACTTTTACCAAATTTTTTGGCAAAATCATCTTGGGTCATACCACTTAGTTTGATGATATTTTCATAGGCTGTAGCTTCATCAATGGGATTTAGATCCTCTCTTTGAATATTTTCGATAAGAGCTATTTCCATCATTTCTTGATCATTGTAATCTTTAACTATTGCTGGTATTGTTTCTAAACCGGCTAGTTGGGATGCTTTAGTTCTTCTTTCTCCCGCAATTAATTCATACCCTTTAATACTTTTTTTAACGATTACAGGTTCTAATACCCCATATTCTTTTATATTTGATGCTAATTCTTCTAATTTTTCTTCATCAAATGTTTTTCTAGGTTGATAAGGGTTGGAACGAATTTCAGTTAACGGAATTTCAATAATATCACTTTTTTTGGTATTGTTAATTACATCTTTTTCAAAGTCATCAAAGTTGATTACTTCATTAGAAAAAAGTTGCTCTAATCCTTTTCCTAATGCTTTCTTTTTATTCTCCATTTCTTTCAATCACTTCCTTTGCTAAATTTTCATAAGCAAGAGTTGCTCGACTAGTTGGATCATAAGCATTGATGGGTTTACCATGACTTGGGGCTTCAACTAGTCTAACAAGTCTTGGGATGATAGTATTAAAAACTTTATTTTTAAAATATTTACGAACTTCTTCTATTACTTCTAAACCAATATTAGTTCGACCATCTAACATAGTTAATAACACACCTTCAATACGAAGATTATGATTCATATTGTTTTGCACTAATATAATGGAGTTTAAAAGTTGCGCAATTCCTTCAAGAGCATAATATTCACATTGAACAGGAATAATAACGGAATCACTAGCAACTAAAGCATTCATAGTGGAAATGCCTAAAGATGGTTGACAATCGATTATGATAAAATCATAATTATCACGAATTTCATCTAATTTACTTCTTAATTGTTCATTTTGATGAAAACTAGAATCTTCAAGCATTTTTTTAATAAATTCCACATCTACTCCAGCTAAATTTACGGTAGCAGGAATGATAGAAAGATTCTTAAACTTCGTTTTAATGATTGCCTTTTTGACTTCACAGGCTCCAGTTATAACATCATATATATCATTTTTGAAATCACTAGTGTTTAATCCTAGCCCATTTGAGGCGTTACCTTGCGGATCTAAATCGATAAGTAAGGTTTTTTTGCCTTCACATCCTAATGCTGCAGCGAGATTAATACTAGTCGTTGTTTTACCAACGCCACCTTTTTGATTTACTAATGAAATAACTTTTGCCATAATACCACCTTTATAATTTTAGTCACTAGATTAATTTTAGCACAAGAATAAAAATTTGTCTTTATAAAACATCTTTATTCTGTAATTTAATCACATTAATAATATCATGGATTTCATCTTTATTAAAGACTTTTAAATTAGTTAAAATTAAATTTAGTTCATTTAAGGTTTGAGCTTGAAAGATTTTTGAAAAATAAAATATGATTTTATGAGGACTTTTTTTAGGGATTTTAGTTAAGCAATAGATATTCCAAAAGTTAGGAATTATTAATTCATGGGTCTTAGATGTAGATTTTAAAGAAAAATTTAAATAAAATTTTTTAGAGCTTTTAAATAAATGCTTGGTATCTTTTAAACGAATGCGAAATAAGAGGTTATTTTCTAATAAAATATTAAATTCTAAAATAATATCATTAATTATATCAATTGAACTAAAAATTTTATTATTAATATCTAAGCCCCAAAAGTTTAAGATAATGTGATCAATTTTAAGGCGATAAAGAGGATTGTTAAAAACTTTTAAAAAAACATTTTTGGATACTAAATAATTCATGTAATTTTCCTTCCTTCTTTTGAAAGAATATCATGAGAAAATCAAGAAAACAAATTGCAGATTTAGGAAAATGGAAAATAAAAATTTAAAAAAACTAGTTAAATTTTTTAAATTAACTAGTAAGATTTTTAAAATTAGAGAAAATTTTAAGACTAATTTTCTTTTTTAGAATATTTTAATTTTTGCTCATCTAAAAAATTTTTGTCGGCAAAATAGGATATACCCATCGCATCTTTTACTTCTTTTAAGGTAGAGTTTGCTAATTCATTTGCTTTCGTACAGCCATCCTTTAATATTTCTAATAATTTATCCATATTTTCTTCGTATTCTTTTCTTTTTATGCGAATAGGTTCTAAAGTTTCTTCTAAGATATCATAAAGAAACTTCTTTATTTTCGCATCGCCTAAGCCACCTTTTTGATAATGAGCTTTTAATTCTTCTAAGTCTTTGTATTCTGGTAAATATTTTTTAAAATGAGCATTAGTCGCAAAGACATCTAAATAAGTAAAAACGATATTGCCTTCAATATGACCAGGGTCGTTAATATTAATATGAAGGGGATCCGTATACATTTTGTTTATTTTTTCTTTTAAAGTTTTAGCATCATCTGTTAGATATATACAATTACCTAAAGATTTACTCATTTTGGCATTACCATCTATTCCTGGAAGACGACGACTTTTTTCATTTTGGGGAATAACTGCCTCGGGCATAACTAATACTTCTTTATAGGTATTATTGAAAGCCTTTACAATCTCCCTTGCTTGTTCAATCATCGGTAATTGATCATCACCAACTGGAACAATATTAGCTTTAAAAGCGGTGATATCCGCGGCTTGGCTAATCGGATAAGTCGCAAAACCAACCGGAATACCTTCTTTTTCACTATCAAATCCTCTTTCTTTAATTTCATTTTTTACGGTTGGATTACGTAAAACGCGAGGTAAAGAAACTAAATTCATATAATAGGCGGTTAATTCAGGCAAAGCCGAAACTTGCGATTGAATAAAGAAGATTGTTTTTTGGGGGTCAAGACCAACCGATAAATAATCTAGTAAAACTTCTAGCACATTATCTCTTACTTTCATGGGATTTCCATAATTATCGGTTAAAGCTTGGGTATCTGCGATCATAACTAAAAGATAAGCATAATCTTCTTCATTTTGAATTCGTACTCTTTCTTTTAGGGAACCAACATAATGTCCTAAATGTAAGCGACCAGTCGGACGGTCACCGGTTAAAATAATATTTTTCATAAGTATTCTCGCTTTCTTATTTGATTATAACATAAAAAAGACAAAATAGTTTATTCTACTTTGTCTTCATTTGTTTTTATATCATCAATAGCTTCTTCTAATTCTTCTTTGGTCATTTTTGTATAGCCTTTAATTTTTTTAGCTTTAGCTATTTCTCTTAGTTTTAGTAAGGATGCTTCATCTTCTTTTAAGGGTTCTAAGTTTTCTTTAATTGTTCCAGTTGTTACTAAACTTTCAATTTCTTCTTTCGTAAGAGTCTCTTTTTCCATTAAAGCATCACTTAATAGCATTACTAAATCTTTATTTTTAGTTAAGATAGCTTTCGCATTTTCATAACATTCTTCAATAATTTTTCTTACTTCGCGGTCTATTTCTAAAGCTACTTGGTCAGAATAATTTTTCGTTTTATTATAATCACGACCTAGGAAGACACCTTCACTTTTTTGTTCATATTGCATAGGTCCTAGTTCGCTCATACCATATTCAGAAACCATGCTTCTGGCAATATTAGTAGCTTTTTTAAAGTCATCACTAGCCCCGGTAGTTATTTCTCCTAGGAATAATTCTTCACTAGCCCGACCACCAAGTAAACCGGTGATAGTTGCTAATAATTCTTTCTTCGTCATAACTAACATTTTCTCTTCTTTAGGAAGCATCATTGTATAACCACCTGCAACACCCCGCGGAATTATAGTTATTTTATGAACTTCATTAGCATCTTCTAACTTGATGCCAATTACAGCATGACCTGATTCATGGATACTTACAAGTCGTTTTTCTTTTTCGGTAATCTTTCTCGAAGTTTTAGCAGGTCCCATTAAAACTCGATCTGTTGCTTCATCAATATCTTCGGAAGTAATAGCATCTTCGTTTTTCCGAACTGCGAGTAAAGCTGCTTCATTAAGTAAATTTTCCAAATCAGCGCCACTGAAACCAGGAGTTCTACTACTTATATTCTCAAGTTTTACATTTTCGGCAAGAATTTTATTCCGCGCATGAACTTTTAAAATAGCTTCCCGTTCTTTCGTATCTGGTAAATTAACAGTCACTTGGCGGTCAAATCTTCCTGGTCTTAATAAAGCTGGGTCTAAAACATCTGGTCTATTCGTCGCAGCAATAATAATTATTCCTTCATTAGCTCCAAAGCCATCCATTTCAGTTAATAATTGGTTTAAAGTTTGTTCTCTTTCATCATGGCCACCACCAAGTCCGGCACCACGTTGACGACCAACCGCATCAATTTCATCAATAAAGATTAAGCATGGAGCATTTTTCTTGGCTTCTTTAAACATATCCCTTACACGACTTGCTCCAACACCAACAAACAATTCTACAAAATCAGAACCACTAATATAATAGAAAGGCACATTAGCTTCCCCAGCCACAGCTTTAGCAAGTAAAGTTTTACCAGTTCCTGGAGGCCCTACAAGTAAGACACCTTTTGGAATACGAGCTCCAAGTCTTTGAAATTTCTTTGGATTTTTTAAGAAATCAATTAATTCGGATACTTCTTCTTTTTCTTCTTTTAAACCGGCAACATCACTAAATTTAACATTGCCCCCATCATTAGATAATCTAGCTCTACTTCTACCAAAATCCATAGAACTTTTATTACCACTAGCCATTTTAGTAAATAGAAAATAAGAAGCGATTAAAATAATTATTAAAGGTAAAAAGTTAACTATTATATAAAGTAAAGAAATTGAACCAGGATCTTTATTAGTATCATAAACATTTAAGTTGTTTTCTTTAGCATATTCTGTAATTTCTTGTAAGTCTTGTTCGACAACTTTAGCCGTAAATGTCTCTTTATCTTTATAAGAAGATAATTTTCCTTCAATATAATACACTGAATCAGTACTTTTAGGGGTAATTGTTAACTCCGTAACTGTTCCAGTTTCTAATTCCTTTAGTAATTCTCCTGTAGTTATGTTGTGGTTAATACTGCCACCAAAATTTAAAACAACAAGAACAAATAACACTACAAGAAAAAGAACTAAATAAGGAAAGGCATTTTTAATATTATTATTGTTTTTCATTTTTTTTCTCCTCACTTATTACATATTTATATATTATATCATAAAACTCATGATTATTTTTATCAAATTTTGACTTTTTAATACCTGGAATCCATAAAATTGTATCATTATTATCAACAATAATTGGATAATTTGCTCGTTTTTCTAAAGGAATTTTCGCATTTATAAATATATCTTTTACTTTTTGATGTCCCGAATTTTTAAGGGCAATCTTATCACCATCTTTTTTATATCGAACTTTTAAAGGTAAAGAAATTTCTTTACTATTTAGTCTTAAAATATAATTACTTTTTATAATATCGGTTGTAGCAATTTTTTTAAGCGATGATTTTTCATTTAAAATTAATTCATCGGTTAGAATTTGTTCAGGTAAAAGAGGTTTATCTTTTAAAAAGTAAGCTTCATTATAACTTTTTTTAAATATTTTGTTATCGGGTAAATAAAGAGTTAAATTTGCTTTTCTATTTTGCAATAATTCTATTATCAATGAAACATGATGGGCAGTAATTTTATTTAATTTATTTTGATATTCACCCATTAATATATACTCAACTACACGTTTTTTTATTAATGCATGTAATTTATTAAATTCATGCACGTTTACCTTATCAAAAAGCATTACTTTAGTCAAGGCATCTTTGAGACTTTCTTCTAAATAATCATCAATTTCAATCATATCTTTACTGAATTTTAAAAATTTTTGATGAACTTTGGGATTTTCTGCTTTTAAAAAAGGTAAAATATGGGCTCGATAACGATTACGAGTATACTTTTCTTTAAAATTTGATTGATCAAGACGATATTCTAAATGGTTCATTTCATTATATTTATTTATTTCATCTTTAGTTACAGATATTAAGGGCCGAAGGAGAATGTAGGTTTCATAATTACTTTCTACTTTAAATCCAATATAGCCTTTTAAATTACTGCCACGGGTAAGACGCATTAGAATAGTTTCCACTAAATCATCCGCATGATGCGCCGTCATAAGATAATTAGCTTGATATTTCGTAATTAATTCATGAAAAAATTCATAACGTTTATTCCGGGCATATTCATGAAAGTTAGTTTGAGGATAATTGGTAATATCATACCTTTCAAATAAGCAATTATTTTCATGGCAATAATTTTTAACAAAAATAGCTTCTTCTTCACTTTCCTTACGAACATGATGATTAACATGAGCAACTATAATAGTTAAAGGTATTATATTTCGTACATTTAGAAGAATATGTAATAAGCACATGGAGTCTGGTCCACCTGAGATACCAACAACAATTTTATCGTTAGCTTTTAGTTTATTTAATAAATAATTTGTAATTTCTGGCATATTTTTCACTCCAAATTTTTTTTATTTTAACGCATTACGATAGGGCTTGCAAGTATTAACTACGGATTTGGATATTAGCATTAACTTGTTGATAAGAATTAGTAGCAATGATAAAAACTTTAGGATCAATTATTTTTAGAGCTAATTTTAATTTATAGTAATCTTTAGCATTAACAACAGTAAAAATTGCCTTACCTTTTTTATTAGTAAAACCACCTTGAATATCAAAATCAGTACTATCATATTTTAATTCTTGATGAAGATATTTTTTTATATCAGGATATTTATTAGAAAAAATATAGATACTTTTATGATTATTAATACCTAATAAAATTTTATTATTAAAGATGCTTAAAATAATCAAAGTTATAATAGCATATACCATATTATTAAAGCCAAAGATAAAGCCACTTAATAAAGTTATTGTTCCATCAACTAAAATAATTGAAGTACCAATAGATATATGCATATATTTTTCCATTATTTGATTTAGAATATCCGTTCCTCCTGATGTAAATCCACCTTTAAAAATTAAGCCACTGCCAATGCCACTTAAAATACCCGCTAGTATGGCAATAACAACAGTTTCTAGATTATCAAAGCTAATCCAAGTCGTAATAAAACTAGTAAGAGAAATAAATAAGGGATATAATAAGGAACCAAGTAAGGACCTTTTTGTTTTTTCTTGACCTAATAATAGATAGCTTAAGACTAAAAGAAAAATATTACCTAGAAAAATAAAAGTACTTTCATCAATATTAAATAATTTATGAGCAAATAAGGAAATGCCGGCGATACCTCCAGCTGCTAGATTATAGGGAGCTAAAAAAAGATTAAAAGAAACAGAAGCAAGAATTAAACCTAAGATTAAATAATCATATTCTCTTATTTTTTTCATAACTTTCACGCTTTCATTTTTAATATTGATTCAATTAAAGGTAAAATGTCGCCATCTAAAACTTTAGATACATTGGAGGTTTCATAATTAGAACGAACATCTTTAATTAATTTATAAGGTTCTAAAACATAACTTCGAATTTGACTACCAAAATTAATATTATCCATATTACCTTTTAAATCACTTAATTTATTTTCAAGTTTAGATAATTCTAGTTCATAAAGTTTAGATTTTAACATTTTTAAAGCTTGTTCTTTATTTTTCATTTGACTTCGTTCATTTTGACAAGTGACAACTATCTTCGTAGGAAGATGGGTAATTCTAACGGCTGAATTGGAAGTATTTACGGATTGACCACCGGCCCCACTACTATGATAAACATCGATTTTTAGATCGTCTTCATTTAAATCAATATTTATGTTTTTATCACATTCGGGAGTAACTAAAACAGAGGCAAACGATGTATGTCTCCTTTTATTAGCATCAAAAGGAGAAATTCGAACTAAACGATGAATACCTTTTTCACATTTTAAGTAGCCATAAGCATAAAGACCGGTGATATAGAGTGTCACACTTTTAAGGCCGGCTTCTTCGCCTTTTTGTTCATCAATTACTTGATATGTATAACCCATTTTAGCACAAAATTTTTGGTACATTTTGACAAGCATACTGACCCAATCACAGCTTTCAGTTCCACCAGCTCCGGGATGAATCTCCAGATAACAATTTAATTTATCATATTCTTTATTTAAAAGAGTACTAATTTCTAACTCATCAATTATTTTTTTATTTTTTTCAATTTCTATAGTTAAACTATTTAACTCTTCTTCATTTAAAATGTCGATAAGATTTAAGTTATCCACAAGATCTTTTCGGGTACTATTAAAGTTATTAACTTCTTTTTTTAAAGTAGCTAATTCTCGATTTACTTGATTAGATACTTCAATATCTTGCCAAAAGTCTGGGGCATTAGTTAACTTTTCTAATTCTGTAATCCGCTTTTCTTTGTTTTCTAAGTCAAAGTGACCTCCCAATTTCGGTTAAACGAGTTAATAATTCATTTAGTTTCGCTTTTATTTCATATTGGTCCATAAAAAAATCCCTTCTTAACTTAAGTATATTATATCATTTATTATGGTTAAGAAAAGATTTATTTTGGAACAATTTTTTTAAAATTTCGCAATTTTTCTAATTAAAGGAGTTGGTGAAGATGAAAGAGTAAAGTTTAAATATTCTTTTAAACATAAAAGTTTGTATTCTAATAATCTTAAATGGTATGTTTGATGATATGGAGTAGTGGGAGTAATATTACTGGTATGTTCTAAAAGACATGATTCTAAAAACTCTATTTCTTCAGTCAAAAGTTCGGGAGTTTTATTTTGTAAATCAGCTAAATTTAAAAGCCAGTCGACTTCTAAAATTTGGAATATTAATGCTTCATTAAAAGAACTATTCTTTTTTATTTCAATAAAATCTGTTTCATTTGCTGAAGAAATAAAGTTTATTTTATTATAAAGATTAATTAAAAGAGGATTAGAAGTATAAATCATTTTTCTAATATCTTTTATTTGAATATCAATACTTTTAATATTAATTAAAGTAGCTTTCATCTTTTGGTAATTTATCCAGGCAACTTGCGTTTTTCGATGATTTAAATAGGACATTGAAGGAAATTTATATTTTTTTTCTATCTTAGTTTTATTTACAATATACATATAAACACTTTCTTTCTCATATATTAAGTATATTATAATATTATATTCGATATCTTTAACTAATTAAATATTTTTAAATAAAAAGAGGCTATCAAAAATTATTTTGTTAACTTTATTACTTTTCGAACTTATCGGAAATTCTGACATGTTGCATTTTTACCCAATTATCCTTCCAAATATATATTATTTATATGTTCAACGATATTTGTTCTTGAAGTTTTAAAAAGCAATACCATTTTGTTGTTGAGATAACCAAATTGTTTCATTTTCTACATCGGCTTCTTCAGCATACACAAATTGTTTTTGCTTTTCGGTTAGAGTTGGAACTATACATTTCTTAATTGCATCTGTATGAATAACATAATTAACTTTTGATAAAAGTCTGGTAGCACTACACTCAACTTTATATTGATATGCTTCATTTGTTTTTAATCTTTCAAATTCCGTTATTAAATATAATTTAAATTCAGGTGATAACCAACTGGCAAATTCAAAAGCTATATCGGGGATGAGCAAAAGTACCACTATTATATCTTCCTTATTTTGAAATTACACCAATAGCTTTTGTTGCTGCAATCCATTTTTTGGGAGTCATTACAAAAGCATTTGTTCCTGACTCATTTTTAATTCCATCGAATTCGATGGAATTAAAATTTGGATTATTTAAATATTCCCAAGTCCCTAAAAAAGAATTGTGTTTGTATTTCTCATCCAGTTTTGAATTATATAATCCGTTCTCTCTTTATCTTTATACCGTGCTAAATCGGTTAAAGAAATATAATTAACATTACCAACCCGCATTATTCCAATTTTATTTTCTTTTACAAAAATTTCAGTTGTTACTATATCTGTTTTCAAATTAATCCCCCTTGCTTCTTCTAGTTTTTTACTTGCAAGTAATTTATAAATCCTTATAAAACTTATAAAACCTACTATTTACCATGACAATTTTTATACTTTTTACCACTGCCGCACCAACATGGCTCGTTACGGCCAATTTTTTTCTCAGCTTTTTTAGGAGTAGCTTTTACTTTCTCTTTACCATCATTAGCTACACCTATTATGGTTTGTTTTCTTTCAACATTTTGTTCAATATTGGCTTTTAATAAGAATGTAGCTATACTTTCATCAATTTTATCAAGTAAGTTATCAAATAAATCACGGCCTTCAATAATGTAAGCTTGAAGAGGATTAACTTGACCATAACCTCTTAACATAATACCTTCTTTTAAATGTTCCATGGCACTGATATGTTCTACCCATAAGGAGTCAATCATTCTTAAAGATATTGCTCTTTCAAATTCATGAAAATCGGGAGCATCTTTGATTTTCTTTTCATAATCATCAATTATTTTTTCATATAATACTTCAGCAATTTCATTATCTTTTTTATCTTTTATTAAATCAACAGATAATGGTTTTCCTTTAACAAAGTTAGTATTTACATATTCAATAATTTCAGATTTATCATTATCAGTTATATACCCTTCAGGTTCTATATGATTTTCAACTAAGGTAATAATAGTATTTTTAAATATATCTAAGATAGTTTCATGAATATTTTCATTATCTAAGATTTCATTTCTTCTTTCATAAATTATGGTTCGTTGTTCATTAACAACATTATCATAATCTAGTAAACTTTTACGGGTATCAAAGTTATTGCCTTCAACTTTCTTTTGGGCGCTTTCAATACTTCTAGTAATTGCTTTGGAACGAATAGATTGATCTCCTGTTAAACCTAGGCTTTGAACTAGTTGTTTAATCCGATCGGTACCAAAGATACGCATTAAGTCATCATCAAAGGAAACAAAGAATTGACTAGTACCTACATCACCTTGACGACCACTACGACCACGAAGTTGGTTATCGATACGTCTTGATTCATGACGCTCAGTACCTATTACATATAAGCCCCCTAGTTGTTTAGTTTCTTCCGTAAGTTTGATATCGGTACCACGTCCAGCCATATTCGTGGCAATAGTAATAGCATTTTTTTCACCAGCTTTCGCGATTATTTCTGCTTCACGTTCATGATTTTTAGCATTTAATACTTCATGCTTTAAACCTGCTTTAGTTAATAATTTACTTAAGTATTCGTTAGCTTCTACGGAAATGGTACCAACTAGAATTGGTTGTCCAGTTGAATGTATTTCTTTAATAGTTTTAATAATGGCACTATATTTTCCTTCTTTGGTAGCATATATTAAATCAGGTAAGTCTACTCTGGCTATTGGTTTATTAGTAGGAATTTGAATTACATACATATTATATATATTTCTAAATTCTTCTTCTTCCGTTTTAGCTGTACCGGTCATTCCAGATAATTTTTCATACATCCGGAATAAATTTTGGAATGTAATTGTCGCCATAGTTTTGGTTTCAACATTAATTGGCACATTTTCTTTAGCTTCAATTGCTTGATGTAAGCCATCACTATATTGACGTCCTTCCATTAGACGACCAGTAAATTGATCTACAATAATGATTTTGTCATTGTTAATAACATAATCGATATCTTTTTTGAAAGCATAATTAGCTTTTAAAGCTTGATTAATATGATGAACTAAATTAGTATTGTTTATATCATATAAATTAGCTAAATTAAATATTTTTTCTAGTTTTTCAGAACCTTTTTCCGTTAAAGAAACATTTTTTATTTTTTCATCAATGGTGTAATCTTCGTCATTAATAAGTTTTTTTACAGCGCGGTCAGCATCAACATATAAACTGTTAGAATTTACTTGACCACCAGATATAATTAAGGGAGTTCTAGCTTCATCAATTAAGATTGAATCAACTTCATCGACAATACAGAAATGAAGTTTTCTTTGAACCCTTTTTTCACTTTGAACAACCATGTTATCTCGTAAGTAATCGAATCCTATTTCATTATTAGTAGAATAAAGGATATCACAATTATAAGCAGCTTGTTTTTCGCTTGGAGATAATACTCTTAAATTTAAACCAACGGTTAAGCCTAAAAATTTAAAGATTGCCCCCATCCATTCAGAGTCTCTTTTGGCTAAGAATTCATTTACGGTAACGATATGAACACCTTTACCAGATAACGCATTTAAATAAGCAGGCATTGTTTCCATTAAAGTTTTACCTTCACCAGTTTTCATTTCCGCAATATTACCAAAGTGAATAGCAAGGCCACCTAGTATTTGCACATAATATGGTTTTTCACCAATTATACGATAAGCAGCTTCACGAACTGTAGCAAAAGCTGGAACTAATATATCATCTAAAGTAGAACCATTTTCCAACATTTTTTTAAATTCTGTAGTTTTAGCTTGTAGTTCTTCATCTTTTAAATTAGTCATTTCTTCGTCTAAGGCCACAATTTTATCGGCTAGTTTTTCAAACCTTTTTAATTCTTTATATTCTGAATCAATTAATTTTCTAAAAAATCCCATGATGTTTCACCTTCCATGTTTGATATTATAACATATTATTTTTTTAAAGTCTTTATTCTTCTTTATTTTAATTAAAAAAGATGCCTTTTAGCATCCTTATTTAACATTAATTATGCCATATGAAGAATCTTTTCTTTTATATAAGACTGATACACATTCTTCATCAACATTTTTAAATACAAAGAAATCATGACCTAATAATTCAGCTTGTAAAATTGCTTCATCTTCATCCATAGGTTTCATTTCAATGTTTTTCCGTTTAACTATTTTTTTATCTTCAACTTCATCTTCATTTACATCAAAGTTTAAGTTAAGTTCTAGAACATCTAAGTTTTTGTATTTATCATTTAATCTAGTTTTGTTTTTTCTGATTTGTCTTTCTAGTTTATCAACAACTAAATCAATAGCTGAGTATAAATCTTCATGACTTTCTTCAGCTCTTAAAGTAAATTTCTTGGTAGGTATTGTGACTTCAATAATTTGGGATAGTTTGTCAACTTTTATATTGACATAGGCAGTTATACTTTCAGGATTTTCAAAGTATTTGTCTATTCTACTTAATTTTTCTTCTATTTGGCTCTTCATCGCCTTAGTAATAGTTACTTTGTTTCCCCTTATGTTTAATTCCATGTTCTCACCTTCCTATAATTATTGTATCATAAGACTTTTTCTTAAGCAATTGTGTTTTTAGAAGGCTAGGACAAGACGGAAACCAAATGAATTAGCCATATCACCATTGTTAAAACTGAAGGAGAACAGACCTGCTTCCGTACCGTCAACGCAAGATCCTCCACGCCCCATCCACGGATTGCTAGAGTTTACAATATAACCATTATCACCATACCAACTTCCCATACGACGGGTTAGTGTAGCATGTGTTATATTCTTAAATGGGCCCATCTCACCGGTTGCATCGCCAAAGATAAAACGACTATTGTCCGCATCATTTGTGCTATATGCATATATATCGTAGTATCTTGGGTCATCATATAAAGTGATTCCATTTGAAATTTCAGTACCATCAGTATTTTTACCATTAAAGCCAGAATTATTAGTAGAGTTTGGGCCTGATGCTAATACATTTGAACTAGGACTATCTTCCATTCCAGACATCACATATTCAAAAGACCCGCCATTCATATCAAAGACACCGGTATAATTATTCGTTGTACTTGCTACGACACTTTTTGTATTGAAATAATTAGTATTTAATGTACCATCTTTTCCTTTATCAGCACCACCATATTCATTACAAGCATTTGAATGAGTGCTACAAGATTCGTTAGTATTTGTATATCCAGTTGTTGGCTCATGGATTGCGGCATAGCCAGTTAAATAACTAGAACTATTATTGATTCGTACTTCTTGTCTGCTTCCATAGATACTTTGACTTAGATAAGCAACGGCTCCCCATTCCGTATTCTTCATCATATGACTGTTTAAATCACTTTCATAATTTCTACCAACAACATAAGCTTTAGCTACTTGAATATTTCGCCAACTATACACATTTGGTTTAATGATGACTTTTTTAGCTTCTTCTATAGCATTATTTTCATCGTTTGGATTTACTTGGGCTCCAGCAGTATCTTCTGCTCCTTTATATCCAGTTTCGAATTTGCCGACCCAGATTCCATTGGTTTCAAAGGCAGTAAAAGCTGGATGCGTTAACCATTCATTCTTTTTATCTCCTGTTGATTTTTCAGTTTCTTTGTTTTCAAATACTACTTCTATTGTTTGGACTCGATCTTCTATTTCAGTTAATCCAGTGTATTTCTCATCATTAAATATTTTATATCGATATCTTGGTATCCACACAAAATAACTTTCAATATCATCTTCATCTATTGCTTTTCCTGCTCCTGGGTCTTTTACTCCATCAACTAATATAACTGCATTTGCCCATTCTTGATTAGAGTAATTATACCATTTGGCATCTTCATCGGCTCTCGTTACTTTTCCTTTATCGTCAATTACTACTGGGATAAGTTTATCATCAAGGACTGGGTCGGCTCCATTTAAAATATCTTCTTTATATTTTCCTTCGGTTTTCTCCGCTACTGCTTCAACTGTTACTTTACTTCGAAAACTTTTATTCATCGCTTCGGTTTCATCAGCACTTATATCTTCGTCCATCCATAATCTTATTTCATAATTTATAACTTGATTCTTTCTTAAATGGCCTTCTCCTATTTTATAGGATTCTAAATTTTCTTCTAAAATACCTTCACTTGTTGCATATTCATTTAATATCTTATAATCATCACTATTTACTTTTAAATCAATATATTTACTATTTAAACTATTATCAGTTACTTCTAAATTTACTTGATATTTAGTTTCAGCATCACAAGTATTTTTGATGCTTATTATATAGGGAGTTAACTTTTCTCCTTCACTATTTAATATAGGTATTGCTTCTTCTAAATCAATATCATTTTCTTCACTAAATTGTAATTTAAAACAATCACTAGCTAATTTATTAGCATCTACTTGAGTAAATGTTG
>CANPZX010000025.1 GCA_947589195.1 uncultured Bacilli bacterium
TGAAAAACAAACTTCCTTAAATTTATTAAATTCTAATTGCTTAAAAGTAACATATGTTGATGAAAATGAAGGAATAACGATTGAACATGGTTATCCCATGAGTGATAGCGATGGCATGAAAGGAAAACCATATACTTTTACCATTTCCAATGTCTGTGAAGATGATTGGGCATCATATCAGATAAATATAGAAACAATTGAAGATTCCGAAGAAGAAACTCCTAAGTATTTACCTGAAAAATATATAAAAGCTAATTTAAGTGTTGGTAAAGATAGTAAAGTAACAGTTAGATTAGAAGAAAAATTACAAGTAGAAAAAACAATTGATGAAGCAGTAAGAGCTTATAAATTATTAGTAGCTAAATTAGCCCCAGGAGCAAGTGTAACTTATGATTTAAGATTATGGATGGACGAAGGAGTAACAATGGAAAACACCGATGCAATGAACGCTACCTATGAAAGTAAGATAAGTGTAGTCTTTAGTTATATGGAACCACCAGTATATTTAGTCGATAAAATAAAAGAACAAGCAAGTAAAGATGAAAATGTCTGTGGAGATAATGGAATAGTAGAAGTAAAACATGATGACGCTACGATTGCAGATATTGATTATCATACATTTGATGAAAAATTAAATAATGAAACAGTAAAATCCAATCTAAAAATGACGGAATATCGATATTGTGGAGAAGACCCTAATAATTATGTAACATTTAATAATGAAACAGCTGGCTGGCGAATAATCGGATTAGTTAATACTCCGGAGGGTCAACGAATTAAAATAATCAGAGCAACACCATTATATCTAAAATTATCTTGGGATAATAAAGGTTTAAATGAAGGGTCGTCAATAGCTTCAGGTGGAAGTAATGATTGGAGCGATTCGAGATTACAATTATTATTAAATAAAGGTGGAGCCTATTACAATCGAACAAGTGGTACTTGTTATAATGGCTCAAGTAATGCATCAACCTCATGTGATTTTGGAGATAGTAGTAAAACACCTGGGTTAACTGAAGAAGCTAAAAAGATGATAGATACAATTACTTGGAACTTAGGAGGAACTGCTAGTTACACAAATGCTTCCAATGGACTTACAAAACACTTTTACAATTATGAAAGAGGGATAATAGTTTACACAAACAGTAGTTTAACAAATCCAAGACCAACCTTATGGCAAGGAGAAGTAGGCTTAATGTACCCAAGTGATTATGGTTATGCTACCGGAGGTGAAAGTACATATAATAGAGAACAATGTTTAAATAAAGAATTATATAACTGGGATAAATCTGGTTATCAAAGTGATTGTGCATATACCGATTGGTTATTAAATAAAAATTCGTATCAATGGACTCTCTCTCCAGGCTCGTCTAATAGCAACAAAGCCTTCTTTGTGGGAACTTCGGGTGATTTCAACACTGGAATTGTCTACAGGGAGGTCGTCGTCCCTCCAGTCCTATATCTAAAACCTAATGTAGAAATAGCTGGAGGACAAGGTCTTAATAATGAAAATGCATATACTTTAAAATTAGGAGCTTAGGCTTCTTTTTTTTCATAAATAATAAAACTATTCATAATTTTTATTAGGTGATTAATTTGGAATTTATTGCTCATCGAGGATTACATATAAAAGCAAAAGAAAATAGTATCGAAGCTTTTAAATTAGCTATTGAAAGTACATATTTTCAAGGTTTTGAATTTGATGTAAGAATGACTAAAGATGAACAATTTATAATTAATCATAATGCTTTTTTGGATAATTATTTAATTAAATTTACTAATTTAAATACTTTAAAAAAAGAACATAATATTATTCTTTTAGAAGATGTTTTAAAATTAGAAACAAAGAAAAAATTCTTAATTGAAATAAAAGATATAAATTTAAATTATGATAAACTTTATAAAATATTAAATAAATATGATCATAAAGATTTATATGTTATGAGTTTTCATAATGAAGTAATTAATAAATTAAATAAATTTAAAAGAAATTATAAATTAGGTATCTTAAATTATGTATTAAATACGGAAGAAAAATATCCTTATGATTTTATTTGTCTTTTAAATGATTTAACAACTAATACTTTAATAAATAATTATCATAAATTAAATATTGAAGTTTTTATCTATGGTATAATTAAAGAAAATAAATTTAAATTTGACAAAGTTTCTTATTTAGTTGACGGTATTCCTATAAATAAATAGTTTAATAATATTTAAGCCTGTGATATAATAAGAAAAAATAAGGAAGTGTGATTTATGGATAATGAATATCATGATAACCCAAGTGAATCGACCCAAATGATTGATGTTTTGGAAGATTTAATTAATGAAAATAAAGAAATAAGAGAAGAATTAGTGGTAGAACAACCAAAAAAGAAGAAAAAGAAAGATGTTAAAGAAGAGAAAAATGTTTTTAAAAGTATGTCTTTCTATTGGCATAATTTACCGAAAAAGAAAAAAACAATTATTTTAATTATAGTTAGCTTATTATTAGTTTTAATAATTCTATTAGTTTTATTTTTAGCTAATTTGAAAAAACAAGAACCAACTCCTTTACCAATTGAAGAAGAAACCCCAAAAGTAATTGTTGAAGAAGAAAATTACCGCTATGAAGATGGTAGTTTAATATTTTTAGATGCTTCCAAAAATGAACTAGGTTCATATAAATGTACTAATGAAGATGATGCTTTATGTTATGTAGCTTATTTTGATAATACAGATGATACTTTTGATACTCCGAAAATTTTAGCTGAAGATGGTAAACCATGGCAAGAAAGAACTAAGATATTTTTAAATAAATATGTATTTATTGTTGATGCTGCAAAAAATTCTACTAAAGTTTTAAAACTATATAATATAGATGAAAAAAAAGTTGAAAATGAATATTTATTAGTAAAGAAAAATACCAGTAATGAAAATATAGTAATTTTAAAAGATACTAGTAGTAAATATGGAGTAATAGAATTTACGGAAACAAATAAGAAAGAAAAGATTAGTTTTACGTATGATTATATTGGTAATATTCCTACTAATAACAAAAATTATATTGCTATTGCGACAAAACGTAATCTTTTATTAGATGAAAATGGGAAAAGCTTAACTAAAACTATTCCGGGAGCTATTAAAAATTATAATGATAAATACATAACAGCTATCGATAGTGATAATATTTATCATATATATGATTATGAAGGTAAAGAAATCTTAAAAGATGAAAATCCTTATGATTATATTGAACTTTATAAAGATTATGCGGCTTTAATTAGAAATAAAATGCTATATTTAAAAAGCTATAAAGATTATAAATTAAATGAAGAACCTATTAGATTAAAAAATGATTATTATCAAAAAGAACTTACTTATAGTAGTGAAGGAATGCTTGTTGATACTAAAGAAAGTTTTAATTTAAATGAATCTAATAAAATAATAACGATAAGTATTAATGGGGTAGATGAAGTAACAACTATTAATACTTTAGAAGGTAAATTAAGTAAAGATTTAGCTTATGTTAATTACTTTAATAATACTTTATATATTTATCGCGATTCAGAAAAGAAAAGTCTTTTAGGTAGTTATAAATGTACTAATGCTAATGTTATAACAGATGAAACAACTACTTTAGATAATTGTTCTTTTGCTTATGATACGATCTATGATAATAATGAATTAACAACAACTATTAATTCTGGTATTATTCCTATTTTTAATGAAAAATTTGTCTTTATAAGAGATAATCCTACTGATGCAACTAATGAAAATTATACAATTATTTTATATGATTTAACTAAAAGACAAAGTTTAAGTCGTTATCGGAGTGTTAGTACTAAATCTAATACGGGTAATGAATTAACTTTTAAAGATGTCAATAATTATGAAATAATGGCTTGTAATAAAAATGGTTATTATGGGGTTATTAAATTGAATGCTAGTGGGGTTGCTCCTTTTATAAGTTTTGATTATGAAGTTTTAGAAACTATTGATGAATTTTATCAAGTAAAAACTAATGAAGGATATTATTTAATTACCAATAATGAGAAAATAACGAAACCAATTCCAAATAAAATTATGAATTATACGGATACTTATTTAACCGCGATTGATAATAACAATAATTATCATTTATATGATTATGAAGGTAATAAAATAAGTGGAGAAGATACTTATACTTATATAGGTATGTATAATAATTTTTATGTAACGGTTAAAAATAATCATTTAGAGTTATATAAATATGATGATAATAAAACTAATTTATTAGAAACTGCTGGTTTACCTACTCTTAATTTAACTAAATATTATGGTAAAGGAACGCTTGCTTTTAAAATAAGTGAAAATGGTAGTCGTTTTACAATTAAATTTGGAGATAAAAATGATACTTATAAAGATGTTTATAATGGGGATATGAATAAATTTACGGAAGAAACCGAAGAAAATGAAGGAGAAGAAAATGCGTTATCGTAAATCTACTTTATGTGTTATTATTGTTCTTTTAGTTTTCTTTCTTCCGATAACTATTTTTTCTACTACAAAAGCTATTCAAAAAGCTTTATATGTGGAAAATCCTAACCATGAATTTAAATATAATAATAAATTATATTTTTATGATGGTGAGGAATTATTAGGTACTTATCCTTGCCTTAATTTTACTGAGGTTTGTGAATTAGCTACTCCCGATAATAAACCTGATCCTAATATCATTTTAAAAGAATATGAAGTAAGTAATCCGACTACTATTCCAATAATTAATAGTCGTTATGTATTTGTTAAAGATACTACATTTGAAAATGTAGCTACATCATCAGCTATATTATATGATTTAACTACTAATCAACTACTTATTAAATATAATAAAGTAAAAAATTATGGAATAGGTTTAGATAATAATATCTTAATAGTTCAAGATAATAATGGTAAATATGGGGTAATTGAATTAGCTGATAATGTTATTGCTAGAATCCCTTATGAATATGATTATATCGGGGCATCTTCGATCATTAATCCTGAAACAAATAAAATATCTTCTACTAAACTAGTAACTTTAAAAGATAATATTTGGCAAATTGTAGATAGTTATGGTTCAGTATTAAGTACTAATTTTGAAAATGATATCTATACTTATAATGATACTTATATTGTCTTAAAGCAAAAAGATAATCAAATGTATCTTACTAATTATAGTGGCGATGTTATTTTAACTGATACTTTTAAATATTTAGATTTTTATGAACAATATTTATTAGTAATTGATAATTCCAATAATTTTTATATTTATAATTTACAAATTAGTCAAAGGATAACAAATACTTATCCGGTTAATGATATAAATGATGTCATTTTAAATAATACGGATAATGGTATAGAATTATTAATTGATAATAGAGTAGTAGAAATTATAAAAACAGAGGGATAATTATAAAATGTAACCTATAAAGAGGATTTTCAAAAAACTTTATAGGTTTTTAATTTATTTTAATTGTAAATACTTACAAATTGAGTATTGTGTTTGTTGACTAATATAGGAATTTAGTGTATAGTTTTATTAGATAAGGTAAGCTTATCGGTTATTTGTGGGTGTAGGAGGATTGATAATTTGATATTAGAAAATTAAAATCATTAGTTGTACTAAATTTATTACTATGCCTATGTTCAACCTAATTATTAGTTAATAAAAACTGATAAGTTAATTATACCTGCGAACAAACATATCTCTGCGTAGTAAAAATTGATTGTTGTAGTTTGGCAATTTATTTTATAAGAGATAGTTTTTAGACATTTTCTATAACTAATTTGCTTAAACTTTAAGCGATTTTTTTTATCTCAAATATAGAAATTAATTCTATATTAGATTAGTACAATATTAAATGAAATCTTAACTTATTAATGAAGAGAAAGGAGCAAATATGAAAAATAAATCTTCAAAAAAGACTATAATTGGAATTGTTCTGGGAATTATTCTTGCAATTTTAGCTTTACTTGTTATTTTCTTACTAATAAAAAGTTCTAAAAAAGAATATACTATTGTTTTTGATTCTAATGGTGGTAGTATTGTAGAATCTGTTAAAGTAAAAGAAAATGGACATATTGCTAAACCAAATGATCCTACTAAAGAAGGATATACTTTTGCTGGTTGGTATTTAGATGATGAGTTATTTGATTTTAATACAAAGATAAACAAGAGTATTGTCTTAGAAGCATATTGGAATACCGAGAATGGATTAAAAATAAAAGAATTAAGTCTAGTTATAGGTTCAACTCAAAAACTTGAAATATTATCACTACCTGACGGATTAAGTGAAAAGGATTTAATTTATTCGTCAAGTGATGAAAGTGTTGCTACTATTGATAAAAATGGTAATTTAATAGCCATCAAGAAAGGTACTGTTACAATAACTGTAAAATCAAAAGATGGCAAATATAGTGCTACTTGTAAGGTAGCTATAACGGAAAAAGAAATCGAGATTGAAAGTGTTTCAATTAGTGGTTCTAGTTCAGTTACAGTGGGCAGTAGTATAAAATTATCAGCAACATTTAATCCCGATAATGCGACAATCCAAAAATTAACATGGAAAAGTAGTGATGAGTCTATTGCAACAGTAGACGCAAATGGCAATGTTAAAGGTTTAAAAGCTGGGACAGTTACTATAACTGTTACAACTGAAAATGGCAAAACTGCAACCAAAAAAATTACAATAAAAGAAAAATCTACATCACACAATAATGGTGGAAGCAGCGGTAGTGGCAATGATACACCAACTGTTGAACCAACAAGTGTAGATATCTCAGGAAATAAAGAAGTTTATGTTGGTGATAGTATTCAATTATCAGCTACTGTATCACCAAGTAATGCAACTAACAAAAGTGTTACCTGGAAAAGTAGTAATGAGTCTATTGCAACGGTAGACGGAAATGGTAAAGTTACAGGTGTAAGTGCTGGGACAGTTAACATAACAGTAACAACAGCCAATGGAAAAAGCACAACTTATGAGGTTAAAGTAAAAGAAAAACAATCAACTTATATAATTTATATAACCCAAAGAGAATTAGAAGTTGCTGGAGGAGCTATTCAATATGATTTTAGAGTAGAAAAAGATGGAACTACATTTACTGATTATCGCGGTTTTGACTTCAATGGAACATTGATATCAAAAGGACAAGGTTCTATATCATCAACTGTTGTAAAAAAAGGTGGAACTTCTGCTCAACTTACATTATCAGATGGTAGTAAAGTATCAGCACAAGTAAAAATAAGTTAAAGAAAGGAATGAAAATATGAAAAAATATGCCAAATTTTTTACATTCGCTTTGTTCACTTTCTTTATATCTTCAGTATCAGTTTTCGCAAAGGAAATGACTATTGATGAATTAGGAGAAGAAGCGAGTAAAATTGAAGCAGAGGCTGGTTATGTATATGTTCTTGGAGAATATGCATTTACATCTATTTATGATATTAAACAAGAAGCTTTAATAATAGCGGCCACAAGTGTAAAATTAAAAGACCCAACTGATTTGTCACAAGCAAATATATATCAAATTGTAAGAACACGCGATCCCCAAACATTTGAACCAACAGGTTGGGAAAAAGGCGAAAATGTATTAGGTAAAGAAGAGATGCCTGAAAAAGTTAATGTTAAATTTATTGATATGCATCGAGTTCTTGAAAAGTCAGAAGCAACTATTAATTTAGATATTAATAATGATAACTTTAAAAATTATACCGATATATTGAAAGATAAATTAAAATTTGAGTTTGACAAAGCTTATGGTGATGGAAAATTAACTTATAACGATGAAAAAGTAACGGGAATTTTATTGAAAAATACCGAAATAACCCTTAACAAAGACGATCAAACTAAATTTAATAATCCTATATATTTCTTTGCTTATGTATTAGAAATACCTAATGCTACTAATGAGACAGTAGTAACTACATCTGGTTTAGGTCGTAAAGGTGAGTTAAAATGGACTAGTTTTGATGTAACTAGTAATGATAATGGAAAAAATCCAGGAATTGTAGTATTAGTTCCAGTTGATTCTGAAGGATTAAAAAAAGAACCTTCTTATACTATAACTATCGATTTAGATGGCGATAAAGGTGAGAAAGATAATGTATATGATAAAACAGAGTATAAATTAGATTTAACTGGTTTAAAACTTCAACAAGAATCTAAAATGGAAATAACAACTGATAATCTTCCTCAAGCAGATGTTGAAAGTATTTCAAGTAGATGGGGATATACTAAAAGTTCAGCAGATACTTATGAATTAACAGAAGTTAAAGGTGAGAATAAATATAAATTAACTGGTACTATTGTCGAACAAAAAATAAATGATAGTGCTTTCCCAGAGGATGAAAGAACTGGTTTTTATTTCTTATTAAGTGTTGGGCAAAATATTGATGCAAGTTTATTTACTAAAGCAACTGTTACTTTCCCTGGAAATAAGAGTACCAAGACAAATACAATTACCGATAAAACAGGTGTAACAATTTTATTCTCAACCAAAAAAGACAAAAAGGATGAACCAATTAACATAACTGTTGATTTAGATGGTGAGGGTGATGATTATTATCCAGTTACTTATGAAATTGATTTAAGTGATGTAACTTTTGAAAAATCATCTAAATTTAGTGTTCTTGATGTTGAACATGGTGGATTATCTTCTAATCCATTAGAAAGTACATATGGTTGGAAACAACCTGATAATTACAGTGTTAAATTTGATACTGATGGAACAACTGTAAAAGTATCAGGATTACTTCCAATTTTAGAATCATTTGAGAGTGGTAAAAAACCATTTGAAGGAAAAGAAGCAACAGGATATTATTTACCATTTGTAATTAAAACTGATGCTGGTAAAAAAGCTGAAAATACTGGTGTAACTGTTCAATTTATTCATGATGGAGAAGATTCTAAAACATTAACTGCTGAAAATTTTGATGGTGATGATGTATTATACATTTTAAGACATCTTGATAAAGATGCTACAGATAGAACATTTAAAATTGTCGTAGATATGGATGGAACTGGAACAGATTATGCTCCATACGAGATAACATTTGATTGGAACGAATTAAAACTTCAAGAAAGATCGATTACCTCATTAAAATTGGATGGTGCCAGTGAAGAAGATAAAAAACAACTTACAGCTTGGGGTTATAGTTCTTCTTATAATAAACTTACTCCTGATGGAGAAAGCAACTCTGTTAAATTAACAGGTACAATGAAAGAACAAGTTATAAATTCAGATGCTTTTGGCAAAGGAAATGAAACCGGATATTATTTTGATTTTACCTTTGAAATTCCTGATGGAATTGATAAAAACAATGTAAAGATAGCCCGTTTAAACGATCCAACTTTGAGTGGTGCTGCAAAAAAAGATTTTGAAACAAATGAATGGACTAATGATGGAAAATTAACTATTTTATTTAGATTCCCAGAAGATCCTAAATGTGAAGAAAAAGATGGTAATTGTAAACTTTACTATAAAGTAGATTTTGATGGTGATGGTAATGAATATTTACCTACATTATATACAATAGATTATAGTGGAGTTACATTTAAAAAGAGTTCTTTAGTAGTACTTGATTCTGTGGAAAGTACAGCAATTACTGAAGAAAAATGGAAGGGCTTTGAAGAAGATAGTAATTACAAAGTAGAATTTGATGAAGAATCTTCAACCTTTAAAGTTACTGGATTAATCACAATATTTGATGACGATTGGAATGATTCAGAAAATCCATTTGGAACTGCTGCTAACGATTACTATTTAGCGTTTAAATTAGCAAAAGCAGAAGTAGATGGAAATGATTCTGATCTAATTGTTAAGTTTTTAACTGATGGTGATGGACATGGTGAAGAAAATACAATTGGTAAAGAAGATTTTGGCAATAATAAATCTGTTTATGTTTTAAAATATTTAAATCCAAATAAAGAATATGATAATAAAAAATTTACTATAACGATTGATTTTGATGGTGAGGATGGAGAAGCATACGAACCATATACTATAACAATAGATTGGAGCGAGTTAGATTTCCAATATGAAACTAAAGTGGCAGATACAATTATAGTTGATCCAACCGCTACAGATAATACAACAAATCGTGGTTATATTTCTGACCAAAACAAAAATGATGTTAAGAATTATGGTTATGACTTTGAGAATGTTGGAAGTATTCAAATAGCAAAAGATGGATTGAGTGGTTATAAATTAACTGGAACAGTAAAAGAACAAGATGTTGAAAAAGGTGGATTTAAAGAACCTACTGGCTATTATGTACCAGTAAAAATATATGGACCAACTTATGCTAATGCTAATGGGAATCACTACTTATCTCAAGCTGAGGGTCGAAGAAAATGGACTATATTCTTACATGATGAAGAAGGAAATTATAGAGAAATAACCCCTTCAAAAGAAGATTATGATAATGGTTATATTGTAGTGTTATTCAAATTAAAAAAAGATGGCAGTGACCACAAATTAACTTATAAAATAGACTGGGATGGCTCAGCAGGTAAAGTTTTCTTAGAAAAAGAGATAACCATTAGTTATGAAGAAGAATTTGATTATCAAGCCTTAAATACTATTACTTATAACTATAAAGATGCTGAAGGAAATGACCAAACTGAATCAACTAAAGTTTATCAAAATGAAGAAGCTACTTTAAAAGATATAAATAATCTTAATACTGATTATCGTAAATTCGATGGTTGGTATAATTCTGATAATTCTAAAGTAGGTGAATCAACTTTAACAATTAATGAAGATAAAGATGAAACCTTAACTGCTCATTGGACTTTAGATGCTGATGCCTTTATCAAAGCAGTTATGGAAGACTTAAATGCTAAAGAAGAAACTTCTGAAAAGTTTAATTTAACTATGGATGATGCTACTAACACTATAACTATTGATGTAAAAGATTCTAGAGTATTATTAAGCGAAATGAATAATACTAATATTCCAGGAGCAATTGCTTATATTCTTCAAAAGGGAGAAATAACCGGAATTACTTTAAGCACAGGAGATAAAAAAGTAGAATTTACTAAAGATGGTGCTAATAATCTAGTGGTTTCAAAAGTTTCTTTAGATGAAGATGGTAATGCTTTAAAGGAAAAAATTAAAGAAGGGGCTCAAGCATTATTTAAAGAAGTATTAGCTGATGCTGAAGAAAATATGACATTAAGCAAAATGGCTTTAAATGATAGTGATTTTACCCTAGAAATTAGTTCAAATGATAAAAATGTTACATTAAAAGATGATGATAACAAAACTTATACATTTAAATTTGAAACAGAAGCTATTACCGTAACAAGCGAAGAAGAATTAACAAAAGCTCTAGCAAATGTTAAAATAACACATATTTATCTTGGTGATAATATTGAAGTTACAAAGCAACATGATATAACAAGACCAGTAGTAATTAATGGTGATGGCAAGTATAAAATTTCTGTAAAAGAAGATAACAAAAATACAGTTGATTCAATATTTAAAGTGTCTTCTAGTGGAGTAACTATTGATAGTATAGAATTATCAAATACTAAGATGGCAATTATTGTTGATGGAGAAGGTGCTGAATTAACTACAACTGGATTAAAATTAACAAGTATTGACAAAGCTGGAATTAATGTTATTAAAGGTAACTTAAATGCTAAAGAGGTATCATTCGAAGGCGAAACTCATGATATTCCTACTGTTTTAGTAGAAGAAGCAAATAAGAAAAATGCAAAAGTTGCAATAGAGAATGCAACAAAAAATGACCCAAAATTTGTTAATGTTAAAATAAACCATGGTGAATTAACAAATGATACCTATGATTGGATTAAAGATACTTACTATTACTTGAACGAAGATAATATAAAAAATTATGTTATTATTGGATTCTGGGGTTATTCTGGAAAAATGGGCTTTAACTGGTTATTCGAACGAGGAAATAAAATTAGCGACTTTAGTAAATATTTTGGTAATGAAGACCAAAAGGTAACAATAGGGGAGAAAACTTTATACTTTGTAGGATATGGTTCTGTAAATAGAGGTTCTGATTTAAAGGATGGAGCTTATTATAGCGATCTTATATTGAATTTAGAAACTGAAGAGGCTGGTTCAAGGAGTTTCTATTTTGCAAATTTTGCTGAAAGAGAAAACGGTAAATATGTTTCTTTGGATGAAAGTGTAAAAGAATTAGAAGGTTATAATTCAAGTAAAAAATATTATGCATACAAATTTAAAGATAAAGACAAAGGTTTGACGATTGGTGAATTAAAAGCTATCGATAAAGACTTTGCTGAAATGTGGCAAAAGTTAGAAGAAAAAGCAAAAGAACAAAGAGGGGCAGTTACTTATGAAGATGGTGGAGAAAAAACTGCTACAGATGAAACTGTAATTGATAAAGAACTTAAATTAAAAATTGGACATCCATCTACTGAAGTAATACAACCTTAAAAAAATAGTGTAAAGGTGTGATATTTATTACCACACCTTTATCTAACTAAATGGGGAGGAAAATATGAAGAAACTATTATTTATGTTTTTTCTTCTAATGTTTTTATGTTTTCCTATTAAATCAAATGCTGTAGTAACAAATTCTTCTTATAGTGTAAAATTGAATGTCTTTTTAAAAAATGATTGTAAAGATTGTGAACAAGAAAAAGACTGGCTAGAAGAATATAGAAAAGAAAGTTTTATGGATATTGAATATATCAATATAGATGATAATAATGAACTTTATGATAAAATTAAAAAAGCATTGTCAATCAAAAGCAATAAAACTCCGCTTGTAATAATTGGCTCAAATTATTTCATTGGATTTGATAACAATGTAAAAGAAGAATTAACGAATGCAATTAAATCCTATGAAGGAATAGAAAGTTATTGCGATACAGTATCAAAAATACGAAAAAATGAAGATATTAAAGATTGTATAAAGCAAAATAAAGGTATTTATAACCAACAAAAGAAAATTTCAATATTTATAAAAGTTATTATTGCTATTGTTAGTATTTGTCTGATTATAGGTGCAGGTTTAATAATCAAGAAGAAAAAACTATTAAGTAGATTACATCGTTAATCTACTTTTTTCAGGTTATGATTTATTTATAAATAAGTGATAATTTGACTTTTAAAAAAAATAAAAATATGTTACAGTTCAGTCAGATAAATACAGGGATTAATGGTCATTTTTAGTATAAAAATAATGTTTTTTAAGCAAAAATCAATGAATATTTATAATTTTTGCCCTAAAAAGAGAGTTTGATACTTTTTTTTAAACATCTATTATTCCCTTTAATTACAATGGTTTATTTATATTTTTTAATTCCTTGACTGAACTGTAACAAAAATATTTAGAGGTTCTCTTTCATTAATTTACATCTTAAAGTATACATGGTATAATTATATCGTAAAAAAGTAAAATATAAATAGAGAGGTTTGTATATTATGAGTTCAAGTTCAAAAAAACAAAACATAAATCTAAAACCCACCGGGATAATTGTGATTGTAGTTTTATTATTAGTTATATTTTTATTCTTATTAATAAAATTATTAATGCCTAAAACTTTTGTTGTAAGTTTTGATTCTCTTGGAGGAACAGTAGTTAATGCTATTAAAGTTAAAGAAAATGGGCATATTACTAAGCCTAATGATCCAACAAGAGAAGGATATAATTTTGCTGGATGGTATTTAGATGGTGAATTATTTGACTTTGATACGAAGATAAATGAAAGTATAGTTTTAGAGGCTCGTTGGTCAGGCGAGGGTATAAGTGTTACTAAAATAGTTTTAGAAAAATCAGAAGTAACTTTAAAGATTAATGAAAGCAGTAAAATAAAATATACGCTTGAACCAGATAATGCAACTGATAAAACAATTTTATTTACTAGTAGTGATAAAACTGTTGCTATTGTTGACACTTTAGGTAATATTAAAGGATTAAAGGAAGGGGAAGCAGTTATTACTTTAACAACTAGTGATGGGAAAATAAAAGCTACTTTAAAAGTAATAGTAAGTGATGAAGAAGTAAAGGTAGTTTTACCAACTAGTGTAAGTATTACAGGTAATAGTACAGTTGTTGTTGGAAAAACCATAAAACTTACGGCAAATGTTAAACCAACTGATGCCACAAATAAAGAGGTAGTTTGGTCAAGTAGTAATGAGAGTATTGCTACAGTTGATCAAAATGGTAATGTTAAAGCTTTAAAAGCCGGCACTGTTACAGTTACAGTAACGACAGTAGAAGGTAATAAGAAAGCTACCAAAAAGATTACAATTAAGGCTGAAAGTACTTCTGTAAATCCACCGGAGGAGGCAAAAGTAGAAGTAACTGGTATTAAAATAAGTGGTAATAAAGAAGTTATCGTGGGTTCTAAATTAAAATTAACTGCCCAAGTAATTCCTGATAATGCAACAAGTAAAGAAGTAATTTGGTCTAGTAGTGATGAGTCAATTGCCACCGTTGATCAAAGTGGTAATGTGTTAGGTAAAACTTCGGGAACAGTTATAATAACTGCAACTAGTAAAGATGGTAAAGCAAGTGCTACTTATGAAATTACTGTTAAAGAAAAAGAACCAGTTTATATTCTATATTTAAAAGCTATTATTATGGATGAAGCTACTGGTTCAATTAGTCAATATTCCTTTAGGGTAACTAAAAATGATACTGATTTTACTGGTTATAATGGTTTTACATATAATAATAAAACTACTGTAAAAACAAGTGGAACTATAAGAGCCGTGGATATAGATAAAAATGTTAAAACAGCTACAATAATCTTACCAGATGGTAGTAAAGTTAACGCGGAAGTAAGATATGAATAAAGGAGTGAAGGAAATGTTAAAGAAATATATTAAATTAATAATTTATGCCATTGTTATGTTTTTAATATCATCTTTACCAACTAGTGCGAGACTGATGAATTTAGATGACTTTATTGAACATGTCAAAAAAGTTGATGAAAGTGCTGGTTATGTTTATATAATTGGCGAATATGCTTTTACTTCAACTCATGAATTAAAAACACCAGATGTCATGATTGGAGCAAGAACTATTAATATTACTGATGCTGATGGTTATACCAAAAATAGTCCTATATATAATAAAATGACTATTCAAAGTATTACCCATCAATATTCTGATACATTAGTAGATTTAGGTTGGAAAATTGATGCTCCCATTCTTGGGACCACTCCCTTATTATTAGATAAAACTAATTCTATTGATATAAAATATATAAATTATACATATGTACCAGATAAAACTAATTTTGAAATATCCAATAATGATAAAGTAGATGATTTACAAGAAAAATTAACTGAATTTAGTTATGCTGGTAATGATAATGCCGGAGAAAATTTAAAATATGAAAATAATACTTTAAGTGGTTTAATTTATCGCCAATCTGGTATAACTGCTTTTCCTGATGGCATCGGATATTATTATGCTTTTAACCTTAAATTAGATAAAAAAGATAATACTCCTTTAATAAGTGTTACTGGAGTAAAAAATTATAAAATAATCGAAAGTAGTACTAATTCTGGAGAGTATATTGTATTAGTAAGTCTTGATGGGGAAAATCCATCTTCTAAAATTACCATCACGGCTGATTTAGACGGGAAAGATAAAGAAGACTTTGATGAAACAACTTTAGAAATAAATTTAGATTTAGAATATCAAGGGGAATCAAAAGCTAACTTTGAAATAGGTAATATTCCAGAAAGTGAAATAACTGATTTAGAAAATACTTTTGGTTATATCAAAAATACTTCTTATGATACCTATACTTTAGATAATTTAAAATTTAAAGATAATGTTTATCTACATACTTTAAAAGATGAAGCTTTTGGAAGAGAAAAAGCTAAAGGTTATTATTTAGTATTTAGAGTAAAACCTGAATTAATTACTGATAAAATAACCATAAGTATTCCTTGTAGTACATGTGAAAAAGGAATTAAAACTTTAACTAAAGATGATTTAGTAGATAATGGTTTAACCGTAATTTTCCGATTAAATCCGGAAGATGCTAAAAAAGAAATTAAAGTAACAGTTGATTATGATGGCGAAGGAAATACTTATATTCCTAAAGATTATATTTTAGATTATAGTGAAGTTAATTATTTAGCTTTAACAGAATATAAAATTGAATCGATAACTGATGATGATACAGCGAAGAATTCTTTACAAAATAATTATGAATTTAGTCCTTTAGATGGTTATCAAACAGACTTTACTACAGAAAATGATATGACAACTATTTCTGGTTTATTACCAATCGTTGATACATTAAAAAGTGATGTCTTTACTGGTGAAGATTTAACTAAATATTATTTTGCTTTCAAAATTACATTAGAAAATGATGGTACAGGTGATACTGTTATTACCATACCTAATGCGAAAGTAATTCAAGATAGTAGTAATAAAAAAGTATATTATGTTTTAAAATCATTAAAGAATACAGAAACGGAATTTAATATAACTATTGATGTAGATAATGATAAGAAAAATGAACATAACTTAAGTTATCTTGCTCATACAATACAAGTAAATGTTGAAGGATTACATCGGCAACAAGAATCCCAAGTTAATGAAATAAATGTAGTATCAAGTTTAGATGGCTTAAATGAAGAATTAAGTAAAATGTTAACTGATGCTCAATACAAAATTCCTACTAATCCTTTAACTTTAAATGAAAATATTTTAACTGGTGGTGTTCACGCTATTAATTTAGCTGATGGAACATTTGAAAGTCCAACTGGTTATTATGTTCCTCTTCTTCTTAGTTTACCAGAAAGTACAGAAGCTACAATTAAAACACCTGAAGGCAACTCTAAAATAAGTAAGGTTATAGATAATAAAGTGTTAATTCTTTATGCTTTAGAAGAAAATGATAGTAAAGAAATAAAAATCGAAGTAGATTTGGATGGTACCAGTCATTCATATCGGGTGCAAACTTATACGATTTCTTATTCTGATATTACTTTCAAGAAAGAGGCTAATGTAAGTTTTAATAAAGAATTTACAGATGAAGGTACTTCTATAGATACTATATTAAAAGAAGCTTATAATTATGAATTAAATGAACAAGCTAAAAAAGAATTTGAACTTACTTATGAAACTCATGGTAATAAAATAACTGCCAAAGGCTTTATTCCTTATGTTTATAATGTAACAGGTTTTGAATTAGAAGAACAAACTAATTTATATTTTCCACTTGTCATAAATGTTGGTAATGTTAATGTTAAAAATAATGGTATTGAAAATAATGTTGAAATAACTGTGCCATGTCAAAGTGGTAGTACTTGCCACGATAATAAAAAGATTATTACTAGTACTTCTTTTGATAATAATCATGAAATTGTAATGTTATATCGTCTTGATCCTAAAAAACAAACTAAAGAATTTGAAATTAAAGTAGACTTAGATGGAGAAAAAGGTAATGTATATGATGCTATTACTTATACAATTGATTATACAAATTTAAAAACACCAAAGGCTTCTAGTTTAAGTTTTGATTTTACTGATATTTCTGATAAACAAGATTTACAAGATCATAACTATACAATTCCAACTGAAGATGGTTATATCTTAAGTGTTGATGATAATGATCCTAAAAACATTAAATTATCTGGCAAAATAAAATATCAAGATCAAGTATCCCTTTTCAGTGGTGTTGAACAAACTGGTTTCTACTTTGCCTTTGATTTAAAAGATTTCAAAATAGGTGATACTATAAACGATAAACTTTTAATAAAAGTTAAAGGTGATACCGAAGTTATGGTTGCTCATGATAAATTAACAGATAATGTTGAAACAATTCTATTTGCTATTAATCCTGAAACTTTAAAAGATTGTGGCGATAATAAATGTCAAGTAGAAATAACTGTGGATTTAGATGGAGATGCTAAATATTATGCTCCAGAAGAATATACAATTGATTATTCTGGTATTACATTAGAAAAAAGTGTTATATCTACTTTAAGTAAAGCTGATAGTAATACTTTTGATAGTTATGGTTATAATATGCCAGATACTTATAGTATGGAAAATAATAAAATAACTGGTTATTTAGAAAGACAAAAAATTCATCAAGACGTCTTTGGTAATGACAATGAAGAATATGGCGATTATTATTTAGGATTAACACTTAATTTCCCTGAAATTAGTAAAAATATGTTAATTACTCTTTCTAATACATCAAGTACTGAAGGTTCATCTTACTTAACTTATAAGGATTTAGAGACTGATGATACAGTTGAAACTAAAAAATTAAATATCTTAAAATTACTTGATTTTAGTAAAAAATATCAAAATTTCACGATAACCGTTGATTTAGATGGTTGTCGAGATAGTAATTTAGCTGTATGTCAAGGTATTGAAGATGATAATGTAATTCATTACCCAGAACAAACAATAACTGTTGATATAAGTAATTTAATTTCTTTAGAAGAAAAAGTTAAACAAGCTTATGATAGAGTAAAAGGTAAGGAAAGCGCTAAATTTAGTACGACTTCTAATATTACTTTAAATAGTGATAGTTATTACGATTATAATGTTAAAGTAGAAGGTAGTTATGATAAAGATTCCTATCTATTCTATATCGATTATGTAGATGAAGAATTAACTGATATGGTTCGTTATGAATATGGAGTATCGGGAAGTGGAGTATACTTTGATTGGTCTAATACCTATAAAAAAGAAAACGGTAGTTATAGTTATTTAGGTAAATGGGAACATGAAGAAGGACGCGACTTTAATAATGCCGAATCTTTATTTAAAAATACCGGAATTGGAATTCTTGGACATTGGGGTTCTAATGGAATTATAGCTGCCAACATAAAAGAAAAAGATAATGGTGCTAAATATAAAATTGAATTAGTCATAAATAAAGCAGAAGCTAATTATTTCTTCAATGATGCCTTTAATTATGAAAAAGTATATACAAAAAACGATAAAAAGACTTATAAATTAAAGACAGCTTTAAATAATAAAAATGACATAATTACTAAAGATGTTAAAGCAACAATTACTATAAATGATTATGAAGGCGAAGAATTAATTGATAGCATTGAATTAAACTTTGCTTCTGATGATTTTAGTTCAGAAACAGTTCAATCTTTAACATTTAAATCTAAAATGTCAGACTTTAATAAAGTAACTGTCGAAAATCCTAAAGATAATGCTATCCAAGGATTAAGTTAAAAAAAGAATAAAAAGAGGTGTATAAAAATTACACCTCTTTTGCCTAAAAATAAAGAAAGGAAAGTAGAAATGAAAAAAATATTAATAATAAATTTAATTATGTTAAGTTTAATTGTACCTAAAATTACTAAAGCAGTGGTTACTAGTTCATCAATTTCTAATGATTTAAAAGTATATCTATATTATTCCGATAATTGTTCTAAATGTACGGAAGAAAAAGAATTAATAGAAAGTTTAACAAGTGAATATCCAAGAATATCATTAGAATATTTATCAGTTAATGAAATACCTGAAAAATTAAAAGAAATACTTAAAATTAAAGTAGAAAAAACACCTATCTTAATAATAGGCTCAACAGTATTTAATGATTATAATAAAAATATAAATAAAGAAATTAATGATGCTTTAAAAAGTTATAGTGCTTCATCTAATATATGTGATATTATGACTAAATTAGATAATCTAGAAGAAGCTAAAACATGTATCGAAGAAAATAAGAAAATATATAGTAAACATACTAATAGTATCTTTACTATTGGGATTAGTAGTATTCTTATAATTGTTATAATCGGGGCTTTTTTATTAAAATCCAAAAAGAGAAATATTGAAGGAGATAATTAAAATGTTAGAAAAATTTAAAGAAGAAAGAAAATTAGAAAAGGAGACTAGTGCTATAGTTAATTATTTTAAATTAATTTTAGAATTTTATTTAACTCTAGATATAAATCCTAATTATGAAGCTAATCTTAAAACTTTTTCTATTTTAAGTATTGATTATTTAAAAGAATTAGTAATAGATTTAAAAGAAAATAATTTTGTTATAAAAGATTGGCAAGATTTATTAATTAAATTAAAAGATAATTTAGTTATTTTAAATAAAGATAGTATGACTAAAAGTGTAATTGTTGAAGAAACAATAAATTCTGGAAAAGTTATGATTAATTATTTAGAAAATAATTTTAATCCTTATCGTACAACAATTTTTATGGAATATTTAAAGTCTTTTAATTTTAATGAATCAATAGATAATTTATCATCTATTTTAGAGAAATTAACTCATATTTCTTTAGAATATACTCATATATTAGAAAGTACAGAATCAAGTAAAAAACTAGTTAAAAATATTTAAAACTAGTTTTTTTATTTTAAATAACTAATTAAATATGGCTAAATTTGCTTAAATAATTTTAATATTTTGTAAATATTTATTAATTAAAAGATAAGAATCTATCATTTTACATCTTAAATAATAAATGATAATTTATAGATGATGTTGTTTCTAATCAGACGTCCTTCCGCTCAAATCTTTTTCGGGGGTTTTGGTTGTCGAAAGAGAGTGAGGAGGTGCGATGGTCCATGACCAAAAAAGAAAAATACTTTTTTGGAATTATATACCTGCTTTTATTTATCGTAATATATTTACTATCTGAATAAAAAAGGCGTCTGTATCTAATGAAAAGTTAGAAACAGACGTCCACCAGAATGGAAGGGCGTTTGCTAAAATTAGAAACGCATCATTAAAAATGATTTCCTTCTAATTAATAGTATACATAAAATA